>JAYTXW010000050.1:0-6389 GCA_043742745.1 Sphingomonadaceae bacterium | reverse complement strand
ATTTTCGCTGCTGGGCTGATCCAGGCGAGCGCGGCATTCCTGTATACCGCCGGGTCGCTGATCTGGAGCAATACCCAGCATTTCTCGGGCGGCACGATCGCGATGCTGTGGAATATCGGGACGTTGGCGGAGGTTGGCTTCCTGATCTTCCTCGGCGGCTGGTCGAGCCGCTTCCGCCCGGAAACGCTGATCGTCGCCGGGGGTATAGCGGCGGTCATCCGCTGGACGGCGTTCGCCGCGCTGCCGCCGTTATGGGTACTGATCCCGCTCCAGCTCCTCCACGCGCTCAGCTTCGCCGCGACCTTCCTCGGCGGGATGCGCTTGATTCAAGCGATGTACGGTGACGACCGGACGCCGACCGCACAGATGATTTACATGGGCCTCGCCAACGCACCGACGTACGCCGCCGCCGTGCTTGTGTCGGGTCCGCTGTACGACCGCATCGGCGCGCCGGGGTATCTGGCGATGACGGCGGTTGCGGGGCTGGGGCTCGTGCTCGCGGTGATGCTGCGGGCGCGGGCGGTTGTGACAGCTGATCGGCAGGTCATGCCCTATCGTCCGACGGCAGTCGTGATGGACGAAAAGAGCGTGGTCTATGATTTGAAACCGATTGGTCCCAAGCAGCTTTCAGATTCCAAATAGCTCCAGCCTAAACCAACACCCCCTGCGCCCTTGCCACACCATACGGCGGGAGCGGGATCGCCATCGTCGCGACGCGCATCGCCGCCGACCAGCGTTCGGTCAGTTCGCGGTAATAGGCGTCGTCGTCGGTGATGCGGTGGATCAGCTCGGGGTCGGTGTCACCGGCGCGGAGCTGAACGATGTCAATGGGTAAGCCGACAGCGAGGTTCGATCGCATCGTCGACGTGAACGAGATCAGTGCGACCTTGACCGCCTCTTCGAGACTCGTGTCGAAGGTGACGACGCGGTCGAGGATCGGCTTGCCATATTTATGTTCGCCGATCTGCAGGTACGGCGTGTCAGGCTGGCACTCGATGAAATTGCCGCTGGCATAAATGAGAAATAACCGTGGTTTACGCCCGGCGATGCACCCACCGAACAACAGCGTCGCGCTGGTCGAGACCTTGTCGCCGCCGACCGCCTCGTCGACCGCCGCGCGGGCATCGTGGAGGGCGTGGCCGACCAGCGTCGCGGCGCGGAACATCGTCGGCACCGTCCGCAACGTTTCTGCCGGCGGATCAACGGGTTCGGCACTGGCGAGGAGCATCGCATCGGTCAGCCGGGTCAGCGCCGCCTGTGTCACCGACAGCGACCCGGCGCTCGCGACGACCATCGTCCGCCCCGGCCCGACGTCCATCACCCGCAGCTTGCGGTAGCTCGACACGTTGTCGAGCCCGGCATTGGTCCGCGTGTCGGCGAGCATTGCCAGCCCGTCCTTGACCAGCATCCCGACGCAATAGGTCATCGGTCCCTCCGTGGTCGCAGCGGTATCACGCCTGCGACTGCGACCGACTCTGGCCGACGCGCGCCGTCGTGTCGACCGCGCTGACACGCACCGCCATCGTTTCGGTCCCGCCGCCGCGCCGCGCCCCGCGGACCGGCGCGGCGTCGAGATAGTCGAGTCCGACGGCGACGCGAACGTGCGCGGGCGTCGTCGAAATGCCGTTGGTTGGGTCGAAGCCGACCCAGCCGAGGTCGGGAACCAGCGCCTCGGCCCAGGCGTGCCCCGCAGGCTGCGTCTCGGCTCGAACATAATGGCCCGACACGTAGCGCGCGGGGATGCCGAGCGTCCGTGCGGCGGCGCAGAAGATATGGGTATAGTCTTGGCAGACCCCCGATCGTTGCGCGAAGGCGGCAGCGGCGTCGGTCCCCGTGCCCGTCGCGGCGGCGTCGAATCCCATCGTCGCGAAAACAGCACCGTTGAGGGCGTGGAGTCGGTCGAGTGTATCGTCCCCGTCGATGGCCCGCGCGAAGGCAGTGATGGCGGTGTCGGGGGTCGTCAGGTCGGTCGCACGGAGGAACATTGTCGCCGCCAGCGGCTCGGCGAAGCCACGCACGGCCCCATGCGCCTCGCTCGTATCGACTTCGCCGGAGCACGTCAGGGTCAGGCGGCGAACGGGGGCGTCGGCGGTGAACAGATGCGTCCAGTTGCCGAATGGGTCGGTCCCGGCGCGCAGGCAGCCGTCGGCGTCGACGTCGATCCGCCAGCGTCGGACGATCTGGTCGTGCCCCGACCGCGGCTGGAGACGCAGGAGCTGGATCACCCCATACGCTGCCTGCGCGTAATCGTAAGTCGTCGTATAATCGATCCGGATTTGCATTCGTTGCCCCGTGGCCCCCGCCCCTATGGTTCGCGCCTAGAACAGATATTGTTCGGCGATCGCCGCTCCAAGCCGGTTATTGTCGGCGATGAATTCGCGCAGGAACTCGTGGAGACCACGCGAATAAATGCCATCGATCTTGGCCTGATCAAGCGCAGCGCACCCGGCGGCGGCAAGCCGATGCGCCGGGCCGCGTCGCGCGCTCGACGTCGATAGTTGGTCGAGGCGGTGGAGGATTTCCTCGTAACAACTGACCAGGCTGCGCGGAATCTGCCGGTTGAGGATGAGAAGATCCGCCACCAGCCACGGCTTAACCGTATCGCGATAGACCCAGCGGTATGCGGTGAGTGCCGACACTGTTCGCAGGATTGTCGTCCACTGAAAATAATCGAGGCTGCCGCCGACGCGCTCGCCGTGCGGCAGGAGCAGATGATATTTGACGTCGAGCAGACGCGCCGTGTTGTCGGCGCGCTCGACCGCCGAACCCAACATAATGAACCAGTAAGCGTCGCCCCGCAGCATCGTCCGGTGTGCGGCGCCGTCAAAGGCGAGCATCGACGCCTTGACCGTTTCGAGCATCGTGCCAAGCTGATCACGGTCGTCGAGGTGTGTCCCGTATTTCTGGACGTCGAGCCACGCGCCATTGATCGCCTCCCATGCCTCGAGCGTCAGCGCGGTGCGAACGGCGCGGGCGTTCGCGCGCGCCGCCTCCAGACAGCGCCGGATCGACGATGGATTCGCCGGATCGACGGTCAGGAACTCGCCGACGCTTGCTTCGTCGAACGCCCCGCCACGCGCGGCATAGGAATCGGCCATCCACGCCGCTTCAAGCGCCGATTCCCACGCATTGGTCATTCCGCCATAGGACGACGGCAGCGCTGCGAGCCGCAACGTCGCCTCGATCAACCGCGACAGGAAATCGGCGCGCTCGATGTAACGTCCGACCCAGTAGAGGTTGCCTGCGGTGCGGCTCAGCATGGGCTACTCATCGATCACCCACGTATCCTTCGTCCCCCCGCCTTGCGACGAATTGACGACGAGGGATCCCTGCTCCAGCGCCACCCGCGTCAGCCCTCCCGGAACGATCCGGCTGCCGTTCGTTCCGGTCAGTACGAACGGGCGCAGGTCGACGTGGCGCGCCTCGACGCCGCCGTCACACAGCGTCGGGCACGTCGACAGCGCCAAGGTCGGCTGGGCGATGAACTTGTCGGGGTTGGCGCGCAGCTTGGCGGCGAACGTCGCGATCATCGCCTTGGTCGCGTGCGGGCCGACGAGCATGCCATAGCCGCCCGAGCCGTCAACTTCTTTGACGACCAGTTCGGGCAGGTGATCGAGGACGTAGGCAAGGGCGTTAGGTTCGCGGCAGCGCCACGTCGGCACATTCTTCAGAATTGGCTCAGCCCCGGTGTAGAAGCGGATGATTTCGGGCATGTAGCTATAGATCGCCTTGTCGTCGGCGACGCCGGTGCCGACCGCGTTGGCGATGCTGACGTTGCCAGCGTCGTACACGCTCATCAATCCCGGCACGCCGAGCATCGAATCGGGGCGGAAGACGAGCGGATCGAGGAAGGCGTCATCGAGCCGCCTATAGATCACATCGACGCGGCGCGGCCCCTCGGTCGTCCGCATGAAAACCCGCGCGTCACGGACAAACAGGTCGGACCCCTCGACGAGTTCGATGCCCAGCTTATCGGCCAAGAAACTGTGTTCGTAAAACGCGCTATTATGCTGGCCCGGCGTCAGCAGGACCGCCGTCGGCGCGTTCCCGGCATCCGGTGGCGCGATCGAGTGGAGCATATCGAGGAGCAGGTCGGGGTAGGTCTCGACCGGGCGGATGCGAAGTTTGGCAAACAGGTCGGGGACAAGCTTGAGCATGACCTCGCGGTTTTCGAGCATGTATGAGACTCCCGACGGCGTCCGCGCGTTGTCCTCGAGCACGTAGAAGTCGTCGGCGTCGGTACGGACGAGATCGATCCCGGCGATATGGATCCAGATATCGCCGACCGGGCGCTTGCCGATCATCGCGAGGTTGAAGCTGGAGTTGCGCACGATCAGCTCCTCGGGGACGACCCCGGCACGCAGAATGTCCTGCTTGCCGTAGATGTCGGCGAGGAAGGCGTTGAGCGCCGCGACGCGCTGGATCAGCCCCGCCTCCATCGTCGTCCATTCGCGCGCGCCGAGAATGCGCGGAACGATGTCGAACGGTATCAGCCGCTCGGCGGCGTCGGGGTCGCCGTAGACGGCGAACGTGATACCGATCCGGCGAAAGAACAGCTCGGCCTGTCGCCGCCGCGTCGTCATCACATCGAGCGGCGAGCCGTTCAGCCAGTCGGCGATCGGCGCATAAACGTCGCGGGCGCCCGCCGCCCCGCTATGGCCGAACATCTCATCAAAGGCTTTGCCCGGCACGCCGTCTCCGCAACGGCCCCGTGCCGCTGCGCCATAGTGTGCAGTGCGGTGCGTTGGCGCAAGCCCGTCGTCACACGGGCGTCACGCCCCCCTAATCCGGGCGCACGTCGGGGTTGCGCTCACGCGGCGACGGGCGTGGGTCCGCACGAGGCTCTGGTCGCGGTTCGGCTCGGGGCGGCGGCGAATAGGCCGGAGCCGGAGCTGCCGCTGGCGGCGGGGCAACAAAGGCAGGCTGCTGCGGCCGCATGATCGGCGGCGCGGCCTGCGGGACCGCCTGACGATAAACCGGCGCTGTGGGCGGCGACGCCCCTTGGACCGCCCCATCACGCGGACCGAGCCCATCGCGGGGAATGAAGCCGTCGCGGCCATAGCCGGGCCCTCGTCCATCGTCGCGCGGGACACCGCCATAGTTGGCCGGGGGGGCGACTTGCCGCTGCGGCGTGCCGTATAGCGGCATCGCGCGGGGATCGGTTCGACCGAAGTCGCGGCGCTGGTCGCGCCCGTCGGGACCGCCGTCACGCCGTTGGTCGCCACTGCGCCAGTCGCGCCGCACATCGCGCTCGTCGCGCCCGCCAAAGCTGCGGTTGAAATATTGTCCGTCGACGCGGTCGTAGCGAGTCACGCCGCGCGTATGCTCCCAAAAATCGCGGTTACGGTACGACGGCAGGAAGGCACCGCGCAGCGACCGGCTGTACAGATAATTGCGCGGGACATAGCTCCACGCCGGGGCATACCACTGGTCGTAGCCGAGGTCGTTGAAGCCGTAGCCCGAGCCGAACGCGAAGCTGAAGCTGATCTGCGGCGGCAGGGGGGCCCAACCGGTCACGTCGTCGCTGTCGCGCCACGCGACCCAGCCGGGACCCCAAATAGTGTCGGGCGACCACACCCAGCCGATCTGGCGGTCAAACGCCCACCGCCCGAAGTGGAATACCGCCCAGCCGAACGGCTCGTCGCTGCGCCATGTCTGGCCGTACGCGCCGTCTTCCCAATGGCCGATAGTATAGGGGCGCCAGTCGCGGCGGACGTTCGGCGACCAGACGCGACCGTAGCGGCTATTCAACCAACGCCCGTAACGCGACAGCGGGTCGACAAACACCGCGACGGAATCAACCGACTGACCGTCGGTATCATAAGCGGGCTGGGCATAGCCCGGCGCATAGCCGGGAGCATAACCGCGTTGAACATAACCGTAATCCTGCGCGGCGACAGCGCCACCTGCGAACAGTAGCGCGAGGGGGAGAAACACGCGGCGCACGATCATCGAACCCATCCTGTCAGAAACACCCGTGTCGATTACACCGTGTTGGTTGTCTGGCAGGTGAACATCATTCGGCCGCCAGCCGGTGATCGACGCCGCGCGGCAGCGACGGAGCGACCGGCGGGGTGCGGCGCTGACGGCGGCGCTCGGCGAGCGATTCGATCCCGAGGTAGACGACGGGGGTTATGAACAGCGTCAGCACCTGGCTGACCATCAGCCCGCCGAGCACCGCGACGCCCAGCGGCTGGCGCAGTTCGGCCCCCGCCCCCAACCCGAGCGCGAGGGGCAGCGCCCCGGCAATCGCGGCGAAGGTCGTCATCATGATCGGGCGGAAGCGCGTCGTCGCCGCCGTGCGGATCGCGTGCGCCGGGGTCCAGCCGTGCGCGCGCTGGCCGGCGAGCGCAAAGTCGATCATCATGATTGCGTTCTTTTTGACGATG
>JAYTXW010000049.1:0-9153 GCA_043742745.1 Sphingomonadaceae bacterium | reverse complement strand
AAATACGTGTCGAGCCCAAGCGCGCGCGCTCTTTCTAGCGCCGCCATCGCCTCGTCGAACGCCGGCCGTCCGGCAACGCGCTCCTCGTCCGGAATATCTGACCCTAAGAGGTTCGCCAGTTCGGCCCAACCGGTGGCGAAATCGGGACTGGCCTTCACCACTGCGTGGAGCGTCGCAAGGCCATAGGCCCGACTGCGGTCCGGTGAGTCGGGGCTGATACCGCAATATCTGGCCCATAGCGCCAGCGTTGGATCGGGCAGCGCGACCGTGCGCGAGTCGACCGATCCTTGCAGGGCGCATGTTACGGCTTCGGCGGTGTGGTTGACGATGTCGGCAAGCGCCGCCTCGCTTTCGCTGGCGGGCCGGTCGAAGGTCAGCGAGAGTGGGGTTTCGCCCGACCCTTCGCGCGACAGGGTGACGAGGTAATGCAAGCTGTCGCCGGTCTGCCGGATCGTACCAGCGACGACATACGCCTGTGCTTTGTCGCCCGGTGGCGTCCGCACAATGGAGATCGACTTGTTGGTTGCGCTACCGAACTTGCGCTGCAGCTCACTCTGCAACGCCACCGCGAGCGTCGGCGGGAGCTGAGGCGACAGCAGGCTAAACTCGCCAATCCGTAAGCTTGACTGCAACGGCTTCGGCACCGGCCGGAGCGCGTGCCAGCCGACGGTTCCCATCGCGGCGATCGCGATGACGGCGATAGCAATCAGACCCCGGTGTTTCGTGCGGTGCGACGACGATGGTAAAGCGAGAACATCGGCGCCCTCTGGCGGCGTTGTGCCGACACCGAGCGTTTCTCTTGTCGCCGGGAACGGCACTGCGGCAGGCAATACTGCCACTTCACCAATCAGGCGGTAACCGACCTTGGTGATCGTCTCGATATGGAAGCCGCCGTCGCCGCGTTCTTCGGCGAGCCGGCGCAGGCGCGAGATGACGCGGTTGACGCTGTCATCGCCGACGATCCTGCCCTCCCAGCAGCGGCGGATCAGGTCGTCGCGGGTGACGATCGTGCCGCGCGCCGTGGCGAGGACGACGAGCACCTGCATGACGCGCGGTTCGAGCGTTTCGGCGTTGACCGTCGTCGTCGACACCTGCCGCAGCGCCGGCTCGACCGTCAGCGGACCCAGCCGGAACGGGACGGCGCGCGCAAGGTCGATCTGGTCGTCCATCAAGCCCCCCCGGTGATCCTCACGCTATCGCAGCAGACGCTACGGGCGCAACAAAATCGCACGGTTGCGGTCATCATCGGCGCTTCATCAGCCAATCATCAGGTCGGGGTCCTATCCGAAAGGGGCGTCCGTCGCGCACGTTGGCCCGGGGTTCGGCACAGTCAGCGGACCGGAAACAGGGAGATGAGCAATGATCCGAACAAATATTCTCGCCGCCAGCGCGTTGCTGTTCGTGGCAACCGGCGCGAGCGCGACGGTTCAGACGATTACGCGGAGCGGACACATCGTGTTTGCCGTACCGATCGATCCTATTTTGAACCCGGACGGTGTCACATCACTATCTGACCTTGCGGTAGGCGATGCGATCCACTTCAGCGCGACCTACGACGATGCCGACCTGCGAACGCCGGGCACGATCCTCAACGGGTTCGGCGACACGCTAACCAACCCCAACGTCCACACCGTCCAACTCGGCAACGGCAACCCGGCCAACGCGGTATCGCTGACTGTGGGCAGTCATTCGCTTAGCCTGAGCGACCAGATCTGCTTCCACGATGCGGCGTGCACGACGGCGTTCGGCCTCGAATTTCCTCAGGGTCCGACATTGCTCTTCAACGGAAGCCAGTTTCTTGGCCTCGACTCGTGTCTCATTGAGGGCGGCGGCGGCGTCGGGACCGGCATCGCCTTCTGTCAACTGACGCTCGACAGCATCAGCTCGCCAACCTTTCAGGGCTGGGTCTCGTCGGCGCTCGGCTACACACGCAGCGACCTTTTCTTCATTCAAACACCGAACTTTGCCAATGTCCCCTTCATCGGCCAGTTCGACGGCCCGGGTGTCGCCGCCGTTCCTGAACCCGCGAGTTGGGCGATGCTCGTCGGCGGGTTCTTCATGCTCGGCGCGGTTATGCGGCGGCGGGAATTGGCGGGCGTTACGGTCTGAGACGCGGGCGGCGGCTGGACGATCGCCGCCGAGGCGGCGCGCGAAACGGGCATCGCCTTGCCAATGCCGGCCATGGATTGCACAACGTCGGCGATGGCTGGACTAAAACTCGGGACGCGCGGGTCGCCGCTGGCGTTGGCGCAAGCGGGGATGGTCCGCGACGCATTGGTCGCCGCGCACGGCGTTGCGGTCGAGATCGTCGTCATCGTCACCACGGGCGACCGGGTGCAGGACCGCCCTCTCGCCGAGATCGGCGGCAAGGCGCTGTGGACGAAGGAACTCGACGCGGCGCTCCTCGACGGCCGCATCGACCTTGCCGTCCATTCGATGAAGGATGTCGAGACGCATCTGCCCGCCGGTATCGCGCTCGCTGCGATGTTGCCGCGCGCCGACGTTCGCGACCGGCTGATCGGCGCGGCATCGCTCGCTGCGCTGCCTGCCGGTGCAAAGCTTGGGACGTCGTCGCCGCGCCGCGCCGCGCAGGTGCTTGGCCACCGGCCCGACGTCGTCATTGTGCCCTTACGCGGTAACGTCGCGACGCGACTGGCGAAGATCGCCGATGGTGAGGCCGACGCGACACTGCTCGCCGCCGCCGGGCTCGACCGGCTGGGCATCGCGGCGGGGCACGCGATTCCCCTCGACACGATGCTTCCCGCCCCGGCGCAGGGCGCGGTTGGGATGACGTGCCGCGCCGCCGACGCCGCGACGTTGGCGATGCTTGGCGGGATCGACGACGCGCCGACGCACACCGCCGTCCTGGTCGAACGCCGCTGGCTCGCGGCGCTGGGGGCCGACTGCCATAGCTCGGTCGCCGCGCTCGCTAAGGTCGGCGGCGACCGCGTGACCTTCCGCGCCGAGATCATCGCCCCCGATGGCACCGAGCGGGTGACCGGCGGCGGCGACTTTGCGGCTGCCGATACCGCAGCGGTGGCCGGAGTCGCCGCCGACCTGCTCGCGCGTGCGTCACCGTCGTTGCGGGCCTTTTTCACCGGGCCGTCGTCGGCGGCAGTGGCCTGATGCACGTCGTCGTCACCCGCCCCGCCCCCGGTGCCACGGCGGCGCGGTGGCGCGGTCGCGGGGTGACAGTGACGGTCGCGCCGCTCCTCAGCATCACCACGCGGAGCTGGACGCCGCCTGCCGACATCCCGCAAGCCGTCGCCTTCACCAGCGCGAACGGAGTCCGCATGGCGGGTGCCGGTGCGGACGCCTATCGCCACTTGCCCCTGTTTGCCGTCGGCGCAGCGACGGCGCGCGCCGCGACTGCCGCCGGGTGGACCGATGTCCGCGACGGCGGCGGGTCGGCGGCGGCGCTGTTCGCTGCGGTCGCGGCGGCGGGGTTTGCGACCGTCCTCCACCTCGGCGGGGTCGAGCGTGTCGCCGCCGCCATTCCGCCCGCACTGACCGTCGTTGTCCGCGAAGTCTACGCCGCCGCCCTGCTTGATCTGCCGTCGCACGTCGCGACTCTGCTCGACGGCGGACGGGTCGACGCCGTGTTACTGTATTCGCCGCGCACCGCCGCGCACTTCGCCGCGCAGATCGACGCCGTCGGGATCGCCCGGGGCCATGTCGCCATTGCCGCGCTGAGCCCCGCCGTCGCCGCCGCTGCCGGGTCGGGCTGGCGCGGAGTTGCGGTCGCGGCGGCTCCTGACGACGCGGCACTATTCGCCGCCGCCGGGTCGCTCGGGCTGCGCCGGGCGGTGGCATGATCGACCCCTACGATCCGCGCGACGCAGCGGCGCGCACCGATCTGTCGGCGGCGCGGCTCGACCGGTTGCGGAGCGGTCGCGTGCCCCCGTCACCGGCGGCGCCGCGCGCGGTGTTTTCATGGGCGCTGACGGCGGCGTTGCTCGCCTTTGCCCTCGGGCTGATCGCCAATCCGTGGTTCGAACGGTCGGTGCGAAGCCATTTGCCGGGGTTCGCGCCGACGCTGTCGCCGACCGTCGCCGATCTGGCTGCGATCGATGCGCGCGTCGCCGCGATCGAGGCGCGGCCGGCAATCAGGGCGGGCCCCGCCGCCGTGCTCGATCCGGCGCAGGGCGAGCGGCTCGCACGGGTTGAGGGGGCACTGACGACACTCGCCGCGACGACGCCCAATACCGAAGCGCGAACCGACAAGATTGCGAGCGACCTCGCCGCGTTGACCGCGCGGATCGACGCGACCGCGGCGGGCACGGCGGCAGCGCTCGACAGCGCGACGGCGACGGCGGCGCGGGCGCAGGCGATGCTTGTCGCCGATGTGGTGCGACGCCAGCTGTCCGCCGGGCAGCCGCTCGGGCCGCTCGAACCGGCGCTGCGGCGCAATTTCGCCGGGCGCGCCGCGCCGCAGGTGGACGCGATTGCAGCGCTTGGCGCGGCGCCGGTAACGGTGGCCGGGCTGCGCGCCAGCCTCGCCGCGCTGCGTCCGGCGATAACCGGCGTGGCAACGCCGGCGGCCGGTACGCGCGGCTGGTGGGAGACGTTTCGCGATGGCCTGACCGGCGTCGTCGTCCGCTCGGCGCCGTCGACGACGGCGACCGACCCGGCGGCGCGGATCGACCGTGCCGACCGCGATCTCGCCGCCGGGGACGTTGCCGGTGCGGTTGTCGAAGTAACGGCGCTGCCGGTCGCGACGCGCGCGCGGGCGATGGCGTGGCTGGCCGCCGCCAATCGCTATCTCGCCGGGTGGCGCGCGCTGGCGGCACTCGATGCCATGCTCCTCGATCCACTGCCGCCGCCCCCCGGGCTCGGCGCAGCGCGCTAAGCAGCGGTTTTTCGCGCTTCGATCGCCCCCGCGACGATCATCGCGGCGATCAGCGCCGGGGCGACCGCCCATCCCGACCCCTGCGCGAGCAGGTTCGCCGTCGCCGCCCACGCCGACGCCAGAATGAGCTCGCCGACGCCGATCACGAACGACGCTTGCGCCCGCCGACGAAACGCGCTGCGTGGCGCGGGCTTACCGAACCACGCCTGCAGGAGCGCTGCTGTCACCGCCGCCACCGCGCCGACGCCGATGGTCGCCGCCGCCGCCGCTGGACTGGTCGGGGTGAGCGCAACCGCTGCAACTGCGACCAGCGCGAGCGGAATCGACGTCGCTGCGATCAGCTTGGCGCGGGCGATCACGGCGGCTGTGCGCGGCGCGGCAGCGAGCAGATCGGGGGCGTCCTCGGCGGCGACGACGATCCACGCGAGGCTCGACGCAAGCAATGTCGCGAACGCCGTCACGGCGGCAGCGACCGCTGGTCCCGCCGATCCCGCGCCGTGTTGGCCGCGCGCCAGCAGCGCCGCCGCCGGGATCAGATAGACAAGGCGCAGCGCGATCTGGGTGATTAGTTCGGGGTCGCGCGCGATCAGACGAAGTTCCTTGACGACGATCGCGCGCGTCAATCCGGCGTGGAAGCGCACCGTTGTCGTTTGCGCCGTCGCCCCGCCGCGTCCGGTATCGCCCGAGGCGACGAACGCCCGCGCCCCGCGCTGCGCCGCGAGCGCCGTTGCGGCGACGGCAAGGCCGACCATCACCGCGAGCGGCAGAAGTTCGCCGACCACCGCGCGTGCCGGCCAGTCGAGCGGGGCCGGCCATGGGCGCGTGGCGGCGGCGAATACGCGGCGCGCGAAGGCCGGGGCGAAGGATGGTGCCTGGGAGGCGAGGAACACGCCGCCACCGATCGCCGCCGCGCCAAGTTGGACCGCGACCCGCGCCGGACGGGGGCCGAGCGTCGCCACCAATCCGCCGACAGCGACGATGGCAAGCGCGGTGGCAAGCGTTGCGTCGACGCCGACCATCGCGACCACGCCGATCCAGCCGGGCTGGCCGAGGGCGACGCGGGTCAGCGCGAATGGCGCGATGACGACGGCAAACGGGGCGGCGACGCTCACCGCAACGCCCACTGTCTTTGCCGCCAGCACCCGCGCCGCCGGGATCGGTGCCGCTAGGAGTAGGTCAAGATCGCCGCGGTCGTGAAAGGTCCGCAGAACGCCGATTGCCGCCGTCGACATCATCAGGAGGAACAGCGCGACGACGCCTGCACCGATCAGCCCGAGCGGAACGTCGCTGCCGAACCCGCCTTGACGGTCGTTCGCAGGGGTTCCCAGCGCAACGGCAAGGCCGATCCCGCCGACCACCGGGACCGCCACGAGGAGCAACAGCGGCGCGGTCCGCGCGAACCACCCGCGCCGCCCCGTCCCCCGCACCGCGAGGCGCAGTTCGTGGCGGACCAGCCACGCGAAGCCACCGGGGGTCATACGGCGGGCGTCGCCGGTGCGCCGTTCCCGGCGAGTGCGATGAACATATCCTCGAGGCTCGCCCCCGCCGCCCCCTGCGCCGCACGCAGTTCAGCAAGCGTCCCTTCTGCCACCAGCCGTCCGGCGCGAATGATGCCGATGCGGTCGGCGAGCCGCTCGGCGACTTCGAGGATGTGCGTGGTCAGGATGACCGTCCCTCCGCCGCGAACCCGCGCGACCAGCAGGTCCTTGACCGTCCGCGCCGCCCCGGCGTCGAGGCCGGTCAGCGGTTCGTCGAGGATCAGCAGCGCGGGGTCGTGCACCAGTGCCCCGGCGAGCGCCGCCTTCTGCTTCATGCCGCGCGAAAACGTCTCGCACCGGGCATCGCGCTGGCCCCACAGGTCGAGCGTGCGGAGCAGATCCTCGGCGGTCGCCGCCGCCGTCGCCGGATCGATGCCCCACAGGCCAGCGACGAAATCGAGATATTCGAGCGGCGTCAGCTTATCGTACAACAGCGGCTCGTCGGGCAGATAGGCGACCTGCCGTTTCGCCGCGATCGGATCGGCGCGCGCGTCGACCCCCAGAATGTCGATCGCCCCGGCATCGGGCGGCAACAGCCCCGCCACCATCCGCAGCGTCGTCGTCTTCCCCGCCCCGTTCGGCCCGAGCAGCGCGTACAACTCCCCCCGCCGCACCGTCAGATCGAGGTTGTCGACCGCGACGGAGGCAAACGCCTTGCGCAGGCCGGTGATCGTCAGGGCGTTCGTCATTGGCCATGCGCTCCCATCGCCCGTGCTGGCGCAATGGTGGCCGGAACGGGCGCGGACAGAAAGATAGGTTGGATGACTGGAGCGGGCGAAGGGATTCGAACCCTCGACCCCGACCTTGGCAAGGTCGTGCTCTACCCCTGAGCTACGCCCGCTCGGGCAGAAGCGTGGTGACCCACACCTCGGGAGACGCGCTCGCTACACAGTCGCGGGCTTGCGTGCAAGGGTGTTTGTCGTGACGAGCGCCGTGACGTGCCCCCGGACGTGCCTGCTCTTGGCAACCCGCGCTGCCCGCCCCCATATGCCCCCCCGACCCGATCCCCCGATTCGAACGATGGAGCGCCGCGTGGCCAGCCTGTCCACTCCCCAAGCCGATAAAGCGAGCATTGCGGCGTTCAAACGCGATGTCATCGACGGCTCCGCGAATACGCTCGTGCTGGTCGATTTCTGGGCGGAATGGTGCGGCCCGTGCAAGACGCTGACGCCGATTCTCGAACGCGCCGTTGCCGCCACTGGCGGGCGGGCGACGCTCGTCAAGATCGACGTCGACGCGCATCAGGCGATCGCGGCGCAGTTCCGTGTCCAGTCGATCCCGACGGTCTATGCCTTCATCGGCGGCCAGCCGGTCGACGGCTTTCAGGGCGCGCTCGGCGAACGCGAGGTCAAGGCGTTCATCGACCGCCTGCTCGCCGCCGTCCCGCCCGCGCCCGGCGATCCTGAAACCGAGGTCAAGGAGATGATCGCCGCCGCCAACGCCGCGCTCGACGAAGGCGCGGCAGCGGAGGCGGGTGAGATGTTCGGCGCGCTGGCGCAGGAGTTCCCCGACCGGGTCGAGGTCATCGCCGGCTACGCCCGCGCCCTCGTCGCGCTCGGTCAGCCCGCCGCCGCCGAGACGGCGCTGAGCGTGCTGCCCGCCGACGCGAAGGACCCGACGCTCGCCCAGACCCGGGCGGCGATCGCGCTGGCAAAGGATGCGGTGCCGGTCGACGACCTCGCGGCGCTGGCCGCGCGGGTCGCCGCCGATTCCGACGATCACGCCGGCGCAGTCGAGCTGGCGGGCGGGCGGATGGCGGCGGGCGACCGCGACGGTGCGGCGGACGTCCTGCTCGCATCGATTGCGCGCGACCGCGACGCTAACGAGGCGGCGGCAAAGGCGAAGCTGCTCAAGATGCTCGAGGCGGCGGGGTTCGCCGATCCATGGGCAGCGGCGGTTCGTCGCCGCCTGTCGACGATCCTGTTCGCATGATCGTATAAGGCCACATGATGACTGAGGATTCCGCGATGCTGCCCCTTGTCCTCCCGGTGTTCCCGATCGGCGGCGCGGTGCTGCTGCCGCGCGGGGTCATGCCGCTCAACATCTTTGAGCCGCGCTATCTGGCGATGATCCGCGACGCAATGGCGGGCGACAAGCTGATCGGGATGATCCAGCCGCGCGCCTCGAAGGACGATGACAAACCCGGCCTGTTCGGCGTCGGCTGCGCCGGGAGGATCACCGAATTCCGTGAAACCGGCGACGGGCGGATGATCATCGCGCTGACCGGTGTCGCGCGCTTTGCCGTCGCCCGCGAACTCGATGTGACGACGCCATACCGCCAGATTATGCCCGACTTCGACGCCTTTGCCGACGATGCCGGCGAGCCGCGCCCGCTGGCGCCTGCCGCGCGCTCGGCGCTGGAGACGACGCTGCGGTCGTACCTCGACACCCAGGGGTTGAGCGCCGACTGGAAGGCGGTGGCCGAAGCCGACGACGATTCACTGGTGACGACACTCAGCGCCGTGTGCCCGTTCGATCCTGTCGAGCGGCAGGCGCTGCTCGAGGCGCGCGACCTCCCCGCCCGCGCGGCGACGCTCAACGCGCTGATGACCTTTGCCCAGGGCGTAGGCGGCAGCGACGGGCGGATGCTCCAGTGAGCGATGCGGGCGCACTGTCGGCGCCCGCGCCAGACCCGCGCCTGCTTGCCATCCTCGTCTGCCCGTTGACGCGGATGCCGTTGCGCTATGATGCCGACGCGCAAGAACTCGTCAACGACGCCGCCGGTCTGGCGTATCCGATCCGCGACGGCGTACCGATCATGCTCGC
>JAYTXW010000048.1:0-6592 GCA_043742745.1 Sphingomonadaceae bacterium | reverse complement strand
CGTCCTGCTCGATGCACGGCACGCTGAAGGCGCGGACTGCGTCGCGGATCAGCGGGAATTGCGGGACGAGGTCTTCGGGCGGCGGCGGGCGATGGGCCTTATATCCGGCGTACATATCGTTGCGGAAGGTGTGCGATCCGGCGTCGAAGATGACCGCGAGGTGCGTCGGTGCGTCGGCGCGGTTCAATTCCTCGATCAGCTTCCACAGCATCGTCGTCACGCCATAAACGGCGTTGACCATCGTTCCGCTGGGGTCGTTGAGCGGCGGCAGGCGGTGGTACGCGCGGAAAATATAGCCCGAACCGTCGACGAGATAGAGGTGTTTCTTCGCCATGCCGCCGGTGTAGCGGGCAGCGCCGCCCGCGCCTAGCGGTTGCGGGCCCGCTGGCGGTACGGCGCATTATACTGGCCGTACTGCCCGGCGATCGTCAGGCTGCCGGTTTCGCCGAACTGGGTGCTGACCTCGCCGCCGATTTCGCGGTAGCCGTTGGTGCCGACCGCGATCTCCGCCGTGCCGTGCCACTTTCTCGTTTTCTCACCCGGCAGCGCGAGGCTCGGCTCGCCGCGCGTCATCGCCAGCAGTTCGGCGGCACGGTTGCGCGTCGCGCCATCGGCCTGCGCGGCAGCGATCTCGTCGGGCGTCAGCCGGTGTTCGACCGGGGCCGCTGTCGGCGCCGGAGCCACAGCCTGTGCCGTTGCCGCAAGCGGCAGCAGCATCACGGCGGCAAGGACGAACGGGCGGATCATGGTCGGACCTTAGCCGCCGCGCGTCTGAAGGACAAATGAACGGCTATGGTCGGCGGTGGTCGCCCAGCTGTCGTTGTCCGCCCGGCTGCCGCTGCCCACCCGGCTGCTGACCGCCGCGTTGCTGACCGCTTTGCCGATAATTCTGAAAGGCGGCGTTGCGGTCGGCCATGTACGACCGATCGCGACGCGCGTCGAAGCCGCGACCGCCATAAAGGTGATTGCCGCGCCATTCGCCGCGCTCACGACCACCGTCACCGCCGCGATAGCCCCAATGGCCGCGCTCGTCGTCGTTCCATCCGCGCCGCTGACCGTAGCGACCAAAGACATAGCCGCCATAGCCCGGGTAATAATAGTCATTGTACCAGCCATAGGCCGGATAGCCGTAGCCGCTATAATAGTCGCCACCATACCCGACCGGCCCGGCATAATATCCCGTCGCGACGCCGCCATAGCCGTAGCCCCCGCCATAATAGCCATCGACGCAGCCGCCGAGTGTCGCCGCTGCGACCGCGATCGCTCCGAAAGTCAGGGTCTTGCGCAAGGTCATAGCCAGTCTCCTTGCGACTCCGTTAGGGCGTCGGGCCTTGATCGGAGATGAACCCGCGTGACGCCGCACGGATTTCGCTCTACCCCTGTCGACCATGAACCTCGCCCGCTTCCCGCGCCGCCGCTACACGCCCGGGCCGACCCCGCTCGAACCGATGGCGCGGTTGTCGGCCCATCTGGGCGGTGGTGTCGAACTGTGGATCAAGCGCGACGACCTGCTCGGCCTCGCGGGCGGCGGCAACAAGACGCGCAAGCTCGAATTTCTTGTCGCCGACGCGCTCGCGCACGGGGCGGACACGCTCGTCACCTGCGGCGCGCCGCAGTCGAACCACTGTCGGCTGACCCTTGCCGCCGCCGTCGCCGAGGGGCTGAAATGCCGCCTCGTGATCGAAGAGCGCGTCCCCGGCAGCTATGCCGCCGACGCGAGCGGCAACAACCTGCTGTTTGACCTGATGGGCGTCGAGCGCGTCACCGTCGTCCCCGGCGGCAGCGATCTCGGCGCGGCGATGGCGGCCGAGATCGCCGACCTCGCGGCGTCGGGGCGCACGGGCTATGCCATCGCCGGCGGTGGATCGGTCCCGCTCGGCACTCTCGGCTATGTCGCGTGCGCCGAGGAATTGTTGGCGCAGGCCTTCGACCACGGCGTCGCCTTCGACCATCTCGTCGTCGCCAGTGGCAGCGCGGGAACCCACGCGGGCCTCGTCGTCGGGTTGGAATCGGCCAACGCGCAGCTGCCGGTCACCGGCATCAACGTCCGCCGCCCGCAGGCTGAGCAGGAGGGCAACGTCCACAAACTTGCCGAGGCAACTGCTGTTTTCGTGCGCGCACCCGCCATCCGCCGGGACGCGATCACCTGCCTCGATCGCTGGGTCGGCCCCGGCTATTCACTGCCGACGCCGGGGATGATCGCAGCGGTGCGGCTGCTCGCGGCGACCGAGGGCGTCCTGCTCGACCCCGTCTATACCGGCAAGGCGATGGCCGGCCTGATCGACCTTGTCCGCGAAGGCTATTTCGCGCGCGGCAGCCGCGTCGTCTTCGTCCACACCGGCGGGTCGCCTGCATTGTTCGCGTATCGTCAGGTCCTGACCGCATGAAGACCGTCGGCGTCATCGGCGGGATGGGACCGGCGGCGACGATCGACTTCCTGACCAAGCTCCACGCCGCGACCCCGGCGACGGGCGAGGCCGACCACCTTCACGTCATCACCGACAACCATCCGCGCCGTGCCGACCGCAACGCCGCAATGCGCGCCGATGGCCCGTCGCCCGCGCCGTCGCTGGTTGCAACCGCAATCGGCCTTGCGGGTATGGGAGCGGAGGTGCTCGTCATGCCGTGCAACGCGGCGCACGCCTGGGCGCATGAAATCATCGCCGCGACGCCGGTGCCGTTCGTCAGCATTGTCACCGCGGCCGTGCGCGCGGCCCGCGCCGCCGTGCCGGGGGTGACGCGCGTCGGCCTGCTCGCGGTCGAGGCGACGCAGGCGGCGCGGCTGTACCACGACGGCTTCGGCCCCGGTGTGGTGATCGTCGAGCCCGACATGGCGGCGTTCATGCCGCTGATCTTCGCGGTCAAAGCGGGCGACACCGGGCCAGCGGTTCGTGCCGCGATGGCGGCGCAGGGCGCGGCGCTGGTCGCGGCCGGAGCGCAGGTCCTGCTCGCCGCGTGTACCGAGGTGCCGCTGGTGTTCGGCCCCGCCGACGCGGCCGTTCCCGTCGTCAGCGCGACCGATGCGCTCGTCACGGCGACGCTCGCCGCCGCGCTGTGACGCGGCCAACCCTGACGACCGCGCTCTAACCGAAGAAGTCGACCAGCGCGGCAAGCGTCTCCCCCGGGGCTTCCTCGGGCAGGAAATGGCCGCACGGCAGCGCGTGGCCGCGAACGTCGCTCGCATAGTCGCGCCATGCCGCAAGCGGATCGAACCGCGCCCCGACCAACCCGCGCTCCCCCCATAGGACCAGGAGCGGCGCGGCGATTTTGATCCCGCCCGCGAGCGCCGCCGCATCGTGTTCACAGTCGACCGTCGCCCCGGCGCGGTAGTCCTCGCACGTCGCGTGGATGCCCTCCGCGCACGCAAACCCCCGCCGGTATTCGGCGCGCGCTTCGGGGGTGAACGCCCCGGCCGCTCCTGCCCAGCGCCCGAAGCACATATCGAGCCAGACGTCGGGCGCGCCGCCGATCAGCGCCTCGGGAATTGGCGACGGCTTGGTCAGCATGAACCAGTGGAAATACGCATCAGCGATGACGCGGTCGGTCGCGTCGTACAGCGTCTTGGTCGGGACGATGTCGAGCACCGCGATCCGGCTCACCACGCCTGCATGATCGAGCGCCATGCGGTAAGCGACGCGCGCGCCGCGGTCGTGCCCGGCGACGGCAAAGCGCGCGTGGCCAAGGTCCGCCATCACCGCGATCAGGTCGGCCGCCATCGTTCGCTTCGAATAATTGCCGTGGTCGGCGTCGCCCGGTGGCTTCGCCGAATCGCCATAGCCGCGCAGGTCGGGGGCGACGACGGTGAAGCGCTCCGCCAGCGCGTCGGCCTGCCGGTGCCACATGACGTGCGTCTGGGGATAGCCGTGGATGAGGAGCAGCGGCGGACCGCTCCCCTTCGTCCACCACGCGATCGCCACGCCGTCGACGTCGGTCGTGCCGCGCTGGTAGCCGTCAAACATCATCTGGCGAACATCATTTGGCGAACAACTGTGCGATATCGCGAAACGCCTTGAATTCGAGCGCGTTACCGGCGGGGTCGAAGCAGAACATCGTCGCCTGCTCCCCCGGCTGCCCGGCAAAACGGATGTGCGGCGCGATCTCGAACGCCGTTCCCGCCGCCGTCAGCCGGTCGCGCAGCGCCTCCCATTCGTCCCAGTCAAGCACCAGCCCGAAGTGCGGGACCGGGACCGCATCGCCGTCGACCGCGTTCCGGTGCACAGCCACGCCGGGAGCAAGGTGGGCGACGAGCTGATGGCCGTGGAAATCGAAATCGACCCATGTCGCCGCCGACCGCCCCTCCCCACAGCCGAGGACGCCGCCATAGAAGGCGCGCGCCGCGTTCAGGTCGTCGACGGCTATGGCGAGGTGAAACCGCGGGATCATCACGCACCATTGCACGGGAACGGCCCCACTTGAAGTCGGCAAAATCGGGGCCAGATCACGGGTGTCGCCTGCCTGCCAGGGGGTGACGTTTCAACCGATGTCATTGCTTTGAAAGGATGATCTCATGCGTACCTTCGATATTTCCCCGCTGCTCCGCGCCTCGGTCGGGTTCGAGAACCTCAACCGCCTCGTCGACCTCGCCGCGCGCGGCGACGGCCAGGACAATGGCTATCCCCCTTACAACATTGAGAAAACTGGCGAAGGCAGCTACCGCGTCGCGATGGCGGTAGCCGGGTTTGCCCGCGGCGAACTCGACCTGACGGTCCAGGAGAACACCC
Organism: Sphingomonadaceae bacterium; assembly: GCA_043742745.1. Classification (GTDB taxonomy): domain Bacteria; phylum Pseudomonadota; class Alphaproteobacteria; order Sphingomonadales; family Sphingomonadaceae; genus Polymorphobacter_B. The sequence goes on along the minus strand of JAYTXW010000048.1, from coordinate 1,871 downwards.
TCATCGTTACCGGCACGGCCGCCGACGAGCCGAGTGCAGAACGCCAGTATCTCCATCGCGGCATCGCCAAGCGCGCGTTCGAGCGCCGCTTCCAGCTCGCCGACACGATCAAGGTGACGAACGCGAGCTACGCCGACGGCCTGCTCAACATCGACTTGGTCCGCGAAATCCCCGAGCACAAGAAGCCGCGCAAGGTCGAAATCGGCGGCGTCGCCACGTCAGCCCCGGTGATCGACGCCCCGGCGAACGAGCAGGGAAAGATTGCGGCGTAACGGCTGACGTCTGAGGTGAATGAGCGGGGCCGGTGCGAACCAGCCCCGTTTTTCGTTGTGGGCGGAAGGCGTCGCGGCAAAGCCGCGCCGTCGTCGGACGGGTTCGAGCGCGAGGGTCGCTCGACCCGCCGTCCGGCCTGCGCGCGAGTCCAGTGCCACCGGACAAACGCGAAGAGCGTTTCTCCAGTGGCACTGGCCGCGCTTGGCTACGCAATAATATCCGGGATCAACCAGTCCTGCACGACCGCCATCTCGTCCCTCAGCCGCAGCTTGCGCTTCTTCAGCCGCGCCAGCTGGATCTGGTCGTGGCCCGGCACGGTGCGCAGCGCGTCGATTGCGGCGTCGAGGTCGCGGTGTTCCTGCGTCAAGGCGTGGAGGCGCGCGGTCAGTTCGGCTTCGTCCACCCGTGTCCCCTCCGCCCGAGTCGCGGGCCACGTACGATAGCAGCTATTCGCGCGACACACCGCCAGCGGCGTGCATATCTAGCTGTGGTGATCGCCGCCCGCCCGTCGTCAAGATAGCGCGTCCCACCGCAGCGGATGTAATTTCATGCGACTTTTCCGGCGCTGCGTGATTGTCTGTCCTCTCCCACCGGAACGAAGGGAATGACATGACCGAGGTTCATCGCACGGCACTGTCGACGAAGCACGCCGCGCTCGAAGCGCTCATCGCCCGCGAGGCGCACAAGCCCCTCCCCGACAGTCTGCAGATGGCCAAGCTCAAGAAGGAAAAGCTCCGGTTGAAGGAGCAGTTGACGGGCTGATCCGCGCTACTCGTCGCGGGTCACGCGCTCGGCGCGCTACTCGTCGCGGGTCACGCGCTCGGCGCGCTCGTGGCCTTCCTGCGCTTCGATCGTCATCGTCGCGATCGGCCGAGCTTCGAGGCGGGCGAGCGAGATCGGTTCACCGCTGACCTCGCACCAGCCATAGTCGCCGGTATCGATCCGCCGCAACGCCGCCTCGATCTTGCTGATCAGCTTGCGCTGGCGGTCGCGGGTGCGGAGTTCGATACCCCAGTCGGTCTCGCTCGATGCACGGTCGGTGATATCGGGCTCGCGGAGCGGCTCCGCCTGGAGCGTCGCCAGCGTCTCGCGCGCCTCGGCCAGAATGGCTTCGCGCCAGTCGAGTAATTTGCGTTGAAAATAGGCAAGCTGACGTGGATTCATGAACGGTTCGTCGGCGGTCGGAACATAGCCCGTCGCGGCCAGCGGTGGAATGTCGTCAAGCATTTCGGCTGGTGACGACCCTGCCATGATTCACCACCTCCCGCGCAAACAATGGCCCTGCTGCCATCCCCCAAGCGCGCCCATAGCGACCTTCCACCGGCCTAACAAGAGGTTACGGCGACCGTCGGCGGACGGCGAAATCCGGTTGGCGCGATCCGCTCGGCGGCGACTGCCAACGGTTCGGCAAGGGTCGTCATCCAGTGCGCGTTGGCATGGATCAGCGTATCCGGATCGGCGAGAATACCGACGTGCCCAGGGAAGACGACAAGGTCGCCGCGGCGGCGATCGACGGAGCCGACGACGGCAAATGCCGCCGCCTGCTGGTCGCTGTCGCGCGGGCAGAACATGCCGCAGGCGCGCAACGCCGCCTGGGT
>JAYTXW010000047.1:0-4791 GCA_043742745.1 Sphingomonadaceae bacterium | reverse complement strand
CGGAGGGGAGGGGTCCACTTCAGGCTGCGACCATAGCACGATACCGGTACTTGCTGGTACGAGTTGAACCGATTAGGCCTTTTGAACTGGATAAACGGGGCCAAACGGGCAATTCTGCTTCACAGGAATGGCGCAAAACCGCCATTTTGGACGGGAGGCACCGGTTTTTGGTACCGGCATCCGCAGGTTCGAATCCTGCCGCCCCAGCCAGCGCTGCACCAGCAAGCCGCGCTGCGTGCGTCTTCCGTCCGGCTGCGCCTATTTCGGCCCGTCGCGCCCCGTCCGCGTCCCGCCCGCCGAATCGTTCGTCTGCGTTCCGGAGCCGAGCGCACCGACGCCGCCGAAGATGTCTTCGAGCAGCCCGCTGTTGCGCCCCAGGGTCGGCGTTTTGTCGCGCACGGGGTGGACGCTGGCGACCTGTTCCAGACCGCGCGTATCGACCTTGGCGACGTTCCCCTTCGCGTCGAAGCTGATCTTGGTGATTGACTGGCTGATCGCCTTGGGCTGGAGAAAGGCGATCTGGCGCGTGTTGCGCGAAACATAATACCAGTCGTCATTGTTAAACTGACCAATGAAGGTCGGGCGGCCCAATGTCTTTTCGACGGAATTCTTATTATCGACCCCCGGCTGAACCGACGCGAGCAACGGGCCATCGATAATATAGCCCTGGTTCTGGCGGATCGCCGAACAACCGCCAGCGACAAGGAGGGCGGTGATCGCAAGAAGGGGAAAAGGACGCATCGGCACTCCTGCACCCGGGCGTTGCGCCGACGGGCAATTGTCTCAATATGCGATAATTGACCATCCCGACAAGGCTGCCATGTCCCTTCTGTCCCGACTCCTCCGCCCGACGCCCGCTTTGCCCGGCGATGCACTCTACCGCGCAATCGTCGTCGCGGCGCGCGAACCCGATTGGTATCTGGCCGGAAGCGTCCCCGACACCGTCGATGGCCGGTTCGATGCCGTCGCGCTGGTCCTCGCCTTGGTCCTGCTGCGCCTCGAGCGGGAGGGGGATGCCGGTGGCGCGCGGCAATTCTCGGCCGACCTGACCGAACGCTTCATCGCCGACATGGACGGGAGTTTGCGCGAACTCGGCATCGGCGATCCGACGGTCGGCAAGCAGGTGGGGAAGATGGTATCTGCGCTCGGTGGGCGGCTCGGGGCGTATCGCGATGCGCTGTCCGAACCCCCGACCGCCGACCTTGGCGACGCACTGGCGCGCAACCTTTATCGCGGGGCCGTCGTCGATCCGGCGGCGGTTGACTGGGCGGCGCGGCGGGTGCGAGCGCTCGCTGCGCGGATCACTGCGCTGCCCCGCGCCGATCTCGACGCCGGTCGCCTGTGACACCCGAACTGTCGCGCCTCGCCCGGACCAGCGAAATCGGCATCGTCCCCCGCCGCGAAGCCGTGGTGGCGAGCGCAGCCGAGTGCGCGGCGTTGGCCAACCGCTTCGATATTCTCGCGCTTGACGAGCTGGCGGCCGACCTGAGCGTCGTCCGCGACGCGGGCGGCATCCGGCTGACGGGAACGCTGGTGGCGCGCGGCGAACAGGCGTGCATCATTCTGGGCGAACCGGTCGCCTTTGCGCTGGCGGAGCCGATCGACCTGCGTTTCAGCGATGCCGCTACGTCCGCCGATGCGGAGGTCGAGCTGGCCGAGACCGATCTCGACGTCCTGCCGCTCGATGGCGACACGCTCGACCTGGGTGAGGCGATGGCGCAGTCGCTTGGCCTCGCCCTCGACCCGTATCCGCGCGCGCCCGCCGCCGCGCCCGCCGCCGCCGCGGGCTTCGTCATCTCCGAGGCCGCCGCCGCCGCGATAACCGCCGCCGACAAGGCGCGCGCCAATCCGTTTGCCGCGCTGCGCCGCGACGGCTAGACCACACCGATGCCGCCGCCCAACCTTGCCGAGATCCTGACGCGAGGGGGCCTGTCCGCTCTTGGTCAGGTGCTGATGATCGACCTGATGCTGGCGGGCGATAACGTCGTCATCCTCGGCACCCTTGCCGCCGGACTGCCGCCGGCGCAGCGCAAGCGGGTCCTGTCGATCGGCGTCGCGATGGCGCTCGTCTTCCTGATCGGCTTTGCGCTGCTCGCGACGCGGCTGCTCCAGATCGTCGGGTTGACGCTCGCTGGTGGGTTGCTCCTGCTGTGGGTCGCGTGGAAACTGTTCCGCGAGTTGCAGCGCGGGCGGGTTGGCCATGCCGCGGTCGATGCGCCCCCGAAACCAGCGAAGACGATGATGCAGGCGATCGTCCAGGTGGCGATTGCCGACCTGTCGATGAGCCTCGACAACGTCCTTGCCGTCGCCGGGGCGGCGCGCGACCATCCGACGGTGCTCCTCATCGGGCTGGCGGTGTCGGTGACACTGATGGCGGTTGCGGCGAGCTACATCGCGCGGATTATCGAGCGCCACCATTGGATCGCGTACATCGGTCTCGTCGTCATCGTTTACGTCGCGGGGTCGATGATCGTCGCCGGGACGCACCAGGTGATGCCGCACGTCGGGCGCTTGCTGGGTTAGCGCAGCATAGGGCGACGGAGCGGAGGCGGCGATGGCGCGGTGGACGATCGGGATCATCGGCGGATCGGGGTTGTACGCGATCGACGCGCTCGCCGAGGCCGAATGGCGGGCGGTCGCGACGCCGTGGGGCGAACCGTCGGATGCGATCCTCCACGGGCGGATCGGTTCGGTCGACGTACGCTTCCTGCCGCGACATGGGCGCGGCCATCGCATCCCGCCCGGTCAGGTCAACGCCCGCGCCAATATCGATGCGCTGAAACGGTCGGGGTGCACCGACATACTCGCGATCTCGTCGATCGGCAGCCTGCGTGAGGAGCTCGAGCCCGGACGCTTCGTCGTCGTCGAACAATTTATTGACCGCACCGTCGCGCGTCCCGCCAGCTTCTTTGGGACAGGCATGGTCGCGCACGTCTCGATGGCCGAGCCGGTCTGTTCGCGCCTGTCGGCGTTCGCCGCAGACGCGATCACTGCCGCCGGGGGACGACGGGCCGACGGCGCGACGTACCTCGCTATGGAGGGGCCGCAATTCTCGACACGCGCTGAAAGCCTGTTGTTCCGGCAATGGGGTGCCGATGTCATCGGCATGACGGCGATGCCCGAAGCCCGCCTCGCGCGCGAAGCCGAGCTGCCCTACGCTCTCGTCGGCATGGTCACCGACTATGACTGTTGGCGTGAGAGCGCGGCCTTCGTCGAGGTCAGCGAGATTATCGGCCAGATGGCGGCGAACGGAGCGACGGCGCGCGCGCTGATTGAGCATTTCGTCGCCGCGCTGCCGCCCGAACGGACGCCGTCGCCGCTCGACACGGTGCTCGACCATGCGCTGATCACCGCACCCAATGCGCGCGATCCCACGATGATGGCGCGGCTCGATGCCGTAGCGCGGCGGGTGCTCGCGATGGGCTGACCGTTCGGCGGGGTCTGGCATCGCCGTCCCGATCATGCTCCACTGCCGCTGTGGTCAACGCAGGCATGAGCGCGGACGATACCGCCCGTCGCCCGTTCGGGTTCTGGACGGCGACGGCGCTTGTGGTCGGCGGGATGATCGGGTCGGGGGTGTTTCTCGTGCCCTCGGCGCTGGCGCCCTTCGGCTGGACCGGGGTCGTCGCGTGGGTAGTCGGCATCGCCGGGGCGCTGGCGATCGGCTGGACGCTGTCGCGGCTTGCGGCAACGATGCCCGGCGAAGGTGGGGCGATTGCCGTCACCGCCGCCGTCATCGGACCGCTACCCGGCGTCCTTGTCGGGTGGAGCTATTGGGTCGCCGTGTGGTCCGCGAACGCCGCGATCGCCATTGCCGCGACCAGCTACCTCGCCGCGCTGTACCCGCCGGTCGCCGCGACCCCGCTGACGGGTGCGCTGGTCGCAGTCGCGCTGATTTGGGCACTGACTGCGCTCAACCTAGCAGGGGCACGGCGCGCAGGGGAGTTTCAGGTCGTGACGACGGTCCTCAAGCTGCTCCCCTTGCTCGCCGTCGTCGCGATTGCCGCCGGGATCGGGCGGACGAAGCCGGTCACGCTGCCGCCGCTACCGCCGCCACACGACCTGTTCGCCGGCCTGGCGACGGCGGTGACGCTGGCGCTGTTCGCGCTCGTGGGCTTCGAGGCGGCAAGCGTCGCGGCGACCCGCGTCCGCGATCCGGCGCGAACCGTCCTTCGCTCGACAATGGCCGGGACGGCGGTGACGGGGGTGCTCTACCTCATCGTGTGCTCGGCGATCGTGCTGATGCTGCCGCCGCGTGCGGTTGCCGCGTCGGCGGCACCGTTCGCGCTGTTCGTCGCGACCTTCTGGGGCCCATCGGCGGCGTTTGGCGTTGCGCTATTCGCCGCGATTGCTGCGATCGGGGCGTTGAACGGCTGGGTGCTAATCCAGGGCGAATTGCCGCTCGCGATGGCGCGCGCCGGGTTGCTGCCGTCGTGGTTTGCCCGCACATCGACGCGCGATGTGCCGGTCCGTGTTCTCATGCTGTCGTCGGCGCTGGCGAGCGCGCTGATACTCGTTACCGCAAGTCGGTCGCTCGGAGGAATCTTCACCGTCGCGGTGCTGCTGTCAACGTGCGCAACCCTATGGCTGTACGTCGCGGTTCTCGTCGCCGCGCTGATGCGGCGCGTTGCGGTGGTCACGGCAGTCGCGGGACTCGCGTTCACCGCCGTTGCCTTTTGGGGGGCAGGGGCGGAGGCGGCGGGCCTCAGCGTCGTTCTGATGCTGACCGCGCTGCCGGTTTACGCGCTACGCGGCACGGCGGGGAAACAGGCGGCCTAGGAGGCTACGGTC
>JAYTXW010000046.1:0-4069 GCA_043742745.1 Sphingomonadaceae bacterium | reverse complement strand
GTTCGGCCCGCTCGGCAACGATCGCTCGCAGACGCGCGGACTGATCGAGGCTGGCGTCCTGTTCTAGTCGGCGACACCTCCTCCACTGCTTGCTTTTTGGGCCGCAGCGGAGCAGGTGCCCGATTATTATGCACTGCTCCCGCCGGATCGTGACACGCCGCCGCCGGAGACTGTTGCTCCCACGCCACAGCCTCATCACGATCGCCATCGCGATCGGTATCGTGGGCACGGTCAGCCCGGCCGGCGCCGTCGACTTGAGCGGCAGTGCGAGGGTTGTCAGCGACTATCGCTTTCGTGGCGTGTCGCTCAGCGGGCACCACCCGGTGGCCACGGCAACCGTCGAGGCGGCGTCCGGTCCGTGGTTCGCCGGGTTGGAGGCGGTGTCAGCGTCGCAGGTTCGCAGTCTCAGCCGCATTCCACGGCGCAACGCCGAGCTCGACGTCTCGGGCGGCTGGTCGCGCAGCTTGGGCCTCGTCACCCCGACCGTCGGGGTCATCGCCTACCTCCACCCCGGCGGCGGCGAAGCGGCGAACGGCGAATTATTTGGTTCACTCGCAGGAGCTATTGGCCCGGCGACGCTGGCGCTCGGTGCGAACTTCGCGCCCGATCAGCGTGCCGTGCGTGGGGGTAACCTGTATCTGTCCGCTGCGGTCGCCGTGGCGGTGCCGGCAACCCCGCTGACCGTGCGCGCGAGTGTGGGTCGCGAACGCGGCGCGTTTGCCGGGACACGGACTAAGATCGACTGGTCGGGCGGGGTCGAGGCGCGGGTATTGCGGATCGTCACGCTGGGGATTGATTATGTTGGTAACGACCTGCCCCGTGTCGGCGCCGGTCTCCGACGCAATCGGTCGAACGGCGTCGTCGTGAGGGCGGGGGTCAGCTTTTAGAGCGCCCGGCCATGAGCGAGATGGCCAAACTCTGCCAGCACGGCAGCGTATAGGTCGCGTTTGAATGGCACGATCATGTCGGTGAGCTCGGTCAGAGTCGACCAGCGCCAGCTGCGAAACTCGGGGTGCTCGGTCGCAATATCGACATCGGCATCGGTCCCCAGAAAGCGCATCGCAAACCATTTCTGGCGCTGCCCAGCGTAGCGCCCTTTCCAGATCGTTCCGATCAAGTCGTCGGGTAAGTCATAGTACAACCAGTCCTTTGCCTCGGCGATAATTTCGGCCTTGGTAACGCCCGTCTCCTCGGCGAGCTCGCGAAAAGCGGTTGCGACCGGCGTTTCGCCGGGGTCGATGCCCCCCTGCGGCATCTGCCATGCCTCGAGCTGCGAATCGAGCCGCTGCCCGGTGAACACTTTGTCGTCGGCGTTGAGCAGCATGATGCCGACCCCGTCGCGATATGGCAGGGCGGACTTGTGCCGTCGCTCGGTCATTCGGCGGCGAGCGCCAGCGCCGGTGCCGCGGTTTCGCCGATCGTCAAGCGGAGCGCGGCGAGGCAGGCGTGAAGGTCGCCCTGCGTGCTCGGGATCGCGCCGCGCAGGGTGAAGCAGCCGTGGATCTGCCCGGCGGCCTCGAGGTAGGTGACGTCGACTCCGGCGGCGATCAGCTTTGCGGCATAGGCGCGACCCTGATCGCGCAGCGGGTCGAGGCCGCAGGTGAACACCATCGCCGGTGGCTGCCCGGTAAGGTCGGCGTGGAGCGGCGACGCATGGGCATGGAGCAAGTCCGAGGTCGCCATATAATGTTCGGTAAACCACCGCATTCCGGCCTCGGTCAGCAGGTGGCCCTCGGCAAAATCGGCCATCGACCCGCCGCTCGCCGTCAGGTCGACGCCGGGGTAGATCAGCCACTGCGCGACGATCGGCACGGCGAGCGTCCCGTGGAGCGTCTGCGACACGACGGCGGCGAGGTTCCCCCCGGCGCTGTCGCCCGCCGGGATCAGACCGGTGATGTCGTGGCCGATCGCCATCGGTGTTTCCGCCAGCCAGCGCATCGCGGTCAACGCATCGTCGGTCGCCGCCGGGAACCGGTGTTCAGGCGCAAGGCGATAATCGACGCTGACGACCGTCACGCCGAGAACGCGGGCGATTTCGGCACATAGCGAATCGTGAGTTTCGAGGTCGCCGATCACCCAGCCGCCGCCGTGGAAATAGACGACGACCGGGCCGGGGCCGGGTGTCGCGACGTCGGAGTAGGCGCGCGCCGGGATCGCATAGCCTTCCGGCGCGGGGATGGTGAAGTCGCGAACATGAGCAAGATCTCCGCGCGGGCGCTCGGTCATCGTCCCCATGGCACGCATCATCATCCGTGCCGCTTCGGGCGTGCCGTCCTCCATCTTCGGGCCGGGAGCGGACGCGAGCATGGCGAGCACGGCGACGACATCGGGACGGACGAACGGCATGACGAGAACTCCCCAGGGGCTTTGTTGTTACGACCCTAGCCGGATAGGGTGGTCGCCGCCAAGAGGGGACTGCGCCGACGCGGCCACTGTGCGCCGTCGGCCCCGCATTGCCATGCCCAACGCCCCGAAGCCGGTCAGCAGCATCGCCCAGATCGCGGGTTCGGGAACTGCAACGGCATCGGCCTCGGCGCGCTGCTCGATCCGCGCGACGATCTCGGCGCTGTCATCGAGATTTTCTTCGGTCAGGAAGCTGGTCTTCACGTCGGTCGTCCCCGGCTCGACGAAACCCAGCAGGTCGATCGTATATGTGACGCCACCGACGTCGAACGAACTCGACGCTTTCAGGAAGTTGACCAGCACCTTGTCGGCGCATCCATTGATGTTGACGCCCTGATTATTCGCCCCGCCATACGGGCACAGGCCGTTGGCGGGGAAGTTAAGCGTCTCGTCGTGTGTAAAGCGGAAGTCGAACTTATCGATGCCGATCAGGACGTTGTCGACCAGGATGTGCGCATAGAAGCGAAGATCGACGGTCTTCAACGATGGGTTGAGCACCGGGAAATTATGATGCGTGAACGTCGCCACGGGGAAGATCATCGAATCGGCTCCGGCGACAACTGTCACCGGCGGGATGTCCTCGACCTGAAATTCTTAATAGCTTGGCCCCGATCCCGCATTTCTGCCGAAATAGGCATAGGCGTTGGTCGTATTGTTACCGCCGTAGGTAACCGGGCGCCCCGGACCGGACGCGATACCGTTCGCCCATGCGACCGAGATGTTTTTAATTTCGACGACCGCCGCCGTCGCTGGTGTTGCCAAGACTGCTGCAAGTAGCGCGGTCGAGATAAGGCCCGTCTTCATCGTCTAACTCCCCCCTAGAAAGCTGCCGTATGACAGGAGAAGCTACGAACCCGAGATGGCGACAGTTGCGCAGACTTGGCAAATAGGGTGGTTGACTGTAAAAATACCAATGGGCGTGCGCTAAATCGCAAGTCGCCATTCACAGCATTATGGGGCTGGCGGCGATGCCACTGGTCGGTCGAAACGCGGCCACGCTTGACCCCGCTGACAGGCCGCGCGTCACGGCAATGTCGCGCCGTCGGGCGGGGTCGACGATGAAAGCGCGTCGACCCGCCGTCCGGGCTGGGCGCTAATCTGCGCTAAAGCGAGAAACGCGAAGGGCGTTTCTCGCTTTAGATCAGGCCGCGCCGGCGCCGCGCTTACGCTGCGCCGGTACCCGGCCGCGCGTCGCGCTTCTCGACGATACGCGCGCTCTTGCCGCTGCGCCCGCGGAGATAATATAGCTTGGCGCGCCGGACGACGCCGCGCCGGACAACCTCGATCGTGTCGATGTTCGGCGAATACAGCGGAAAGACGCGCTCGACACCTTCGCCGAAGCTGATCTTGCGGACGGTGAAGCTACTGCCCATCGCCTTGTTCGACCGCGCGATGCACACGCCTTCGTAATTCTGGACGCGGGTGCGGTCACCTTCGACGACGCGGACGCCGACGCGCAGTGTGTCGCCAGCGCGGAATAGCGGAATCTTTTTTGTTTCGTGGAACTTGGCAATCTGCTCGGCTTCGAGCGTCTGGATGAGATTCATCTCATTCGTCCTCTTCTACTCGCGCGCCAGAGGGCGACCGACCCCGAGCGCCAGAGTAGCGCTCCCACAGGTCCGGCCGCCGTAGCCGTGTGTCCTCCTCGGACCGCGCCTGTCGCCAT
>JAYTXW010000045.1:0-5504 GCA_043742745.1 Sphingomonadaceae bacterium | reverse complement strand
AACGATAACCGATTCGGGGGGCTGCAGGACAGCGGTTTTTTGTATTCCTCCCCCTCTTTCGGGGGAGGGGGACCATCGCTCTTCCGCGATGGTGGAGGGGGTGCGCGGGTGGGAAGGCGGCTCGGATCGTGGCTGTGTGCGCGGCGGCATTCGGCGCAGCCGCCCCCTCCACCACGCCAAGGGGCGCGGTCCCCCTCCCCCCGAAAGGGAGGATTTTACACCCCCCTGGTGGGGGGACTTTGGTGGTTACTTCCCCAAAATAATGTCGACCAGTTCCGCCGGGCAGTCTTCCTGGAGGAAATGGCCGCCGCCGACGATGCGGTGGGGTTGGTCCTTCGCGCCGGGGATGCGCTCCTTGAACACGCGCTCGCCGCCTTTGGTGACCGCGTCGGCATCGCTGAAGCACGTCACGACCGGGCGATCGAACGTCTCGAGCACCGCCCACGCTGCCTTGTTTTCGGCGACCGAGGCGTGGTCGGGGGTGATCGGCACGATCGCGGGGAACTGGCGCGCCCCGACCTTGAACGTCTCGTCGCGGAAGGGGGCGTCGTACGCGGCGATTTCGTCGGGCGACAACGTCCGGACGCAGCCGCCGTTGACGATGCCGCCGACGTGGAACACCGGGACCTCCTGGCTGAACTTGAGCCATGCAGCGAAGCCTTCGGACCAGCCGGTGCCGATCGGCAGCCCGGTATTGGCGATGACGAGGCGGGCGAAGCGGCCGGGGTGCGCCGCGACCAGCCGCAGGCCGATCAGCCCGCCCCAGTCCTGGCAGAACAGGGTGATGTTGGTGAGGTCGAGGCCGGTCAGCCACTGCGTCATCCAGTCGACGTGCGCTTCGTAGGTATAGTCGCTCCGCGCCGCCGGCTTGTCCGATCGCCCGAAGCCGATCAGGTCGGGGGCGATGACGCGGTGTCCGGCGGCGGCGAGCGGCGCGATGAAGTGGCGGTACAGATACGACCAGCTCGGCTCGCCGTGCATCAACAGGACCGGCGACCCGTCGCGCGGGCCGAAATCGATATAGGCGAGGCGCGGCGCGGTGCCGTCGGTGGCGGTGGTGGTGGCATAGCTAGGATCGAAAGCGAAGTCGGCGAGGGCGGAAAAGCGGTCGTCGGGTGTGCGTAGAACGTCCATCGGTCTCTCCCCTGATCTCCGGTCATTCGTCGCGGAGCTTACCCCGATTACGCCGACCGCAGCACCCAGTCGTAGTCGAGCGCGGTCACGACCGAGGTGTAGCGATCGTGTTCGACGCGCTTGACGGTCGCAAACATCTCGACCGCCTCCGCGCCGAGATAATCGTGCAACGTCGCCGAGCGGGCAAGCCGTTCGATGGCATAGGCCCAGTCGCTCGGCAGGCGTTCACCGAGCTTGGCGCCACGTGCCGCGTCGTCGTCATAGCCGTCGCCAATCGTCGGTGGTCCCGGATCGGCGCGGCGCGTCAGCCCGTCGTGGACCCCGGCAAGGACGGCGGCGACGGCGAGATACGGGTTGGCGTCGGCCCCCGACACGCGGTGTTCGAACCGACGCGATGCGGGCGGTCCGGCGGGGACGCGGATTGGGACGGTACGGTTGTTGAGGCCCCAGCCGGCGCAGACCGGGGCATAGCTGTTGCGCCGGAAGCGACGGTAGCTGTTGGCGTTCGGCGCGAAGATCGCCATGCCGTCGGCCAGCCCCGCCGTGACGCCGCCGATCGCGTGGCGCATCGCGGCCGTGCCCGACAGGCTTTCGGCAGCGAAGATATTGTGTCCGTCCGTATCGTTGACGCTGACATGGATGTGGAGGCCGCTGCCCGACCGGTCGGCGAACGGCTTGGCCATGAAGGTCGCGGCGCGCGCATGGATCGCGGCGACGCCCTTCGCGGCGTGTTTGAAGCGGACGGCATCGTCGCACGCGGCGAGGGCGGCGCGGTGGGCGAGGGTCATTTCGAACTGGCCGGGCGCATATTCGGCGATCGCCGCGCCAGCGGGAACGCCCATCGCATCGCACGCCGCCCACAGATCGCGCAGGAAGCCGCCCGCCGCGTCGAGCTCGGCGATGCCGTAAACCTGGCTGTGCGGCGCGCGCCGCCCGTCGGGGCCGGGCGCGACCTGGATCCCGCCGTCGGCCGTGCGCGCGGCGTCGACCAGATAGAATTCGAGCTCGCACGCGACGACCGGGGTCAGGCCGTCGGCGGCGAAGCGGTCGAGGACGCGGGCAAGGATCGCGCGCGGGTCGAGCGCACACGCCCGCCCGTCGAGCTCGTGCATCGCCAGCAGCGCGGTGGCGCTGTCGGCCCCCTGCCACGGTGTTGCCGCGAGGCTCCCCGCGACGGGCCACGCCAGCCGGTCGGCGTCGCCGTCGGCCCAGATGTCGCCCGCCTCGGCGATGTCGAGCCCGGTGATGTCGACGACGAGGACCGACCCCGGCAAATAGCGGCCACCGGCGAACGCCGCGACCACCTCGTGCCGCCGCAGCCGCTTGCCGCGCGCGACCCCGGCCAAGTTGGTGTACATCAGATCGACGAACGCGACATGGGGGTGGGCGGCGAGAAACGCCTCGGCCTCGGCGACGGGCGCAGCGGTGGCGGGGCGGACCATGCGCGCGGGTCTAGCGCGGATGCTTCGACGGAGCGACCCCCGGCCCCTGTTCGGCGACAATCGGCTCGTGCATGGTGGCGGTCTTGGCCGGGGGGGACGATCATGCGCACCATAAGACGACTGCCGCTGTTGTTGGTGGCGATCACGTCGATTACCGGGTCGGCCGCCGCGTCGATCGTGCGGACGAGCCTGACGGTGCGGACGGCGTATTTGCAGACGAGCGACGCGACGCTGCTGTTTGCCAGCACCTATCTGACGGCGCAGGCGCAGGCCGACAGCTTTGCGAGCTATGACCGCGGCACCGTCGATACGCCGGGCAGTGGGGGCGTCACCCTCATCGCGCCGACCGATCCGAACTATCCGGTGTTCGAAGGCTATAGCGCGCCGTACAACGACCAGGCGAGCCTCGACGCCGCCTATCCGGCGGGGCCGTACGTGTTCACCCTGTCGAACAGCGGCACCGGGGCGACGGCGACCGCGACGGTCGCGCAGGGGGCGAACGCCTTTCCGACCGTCACGCCGCGCTTTGCCAATTACGACGCGCTGACGGTCGCCGGGCCGAACGCTTCGTTCACGCTCCACTTCACCGGGGGGCTGCCGCCCGCGCCGATCAGCGGTAGTTTTTTCGGGATCGAGGATCAAACGACCGGGGCCGGTTTCGCCAGCGACACGTTCGGTTCCGCCGATTCGATCGTCATTCCGCGCGGCTTCCTCGTCGCGGGCCACCAGTTTCACGTCGCCCTGCTGTTCGCGCGCACGATCCTCGCGGTCGACCCGGCGACGGGGATCGAGGCCGATCGCTCGTTCATTTCGCAGACCGCCGGTTATTTCACGACGCCCGCCGCCGTCCCCGAACCAGCGAGCTGGACGCTCCTCGTCGGCGGCTTCGGCCTGATCGGAACGCGGGTCCGAGCCCGCCGTTCACGGCGTCAGTGCGACCCCGCGACGACCGGGTAGAGCGTCGCCACCAGCGTCAACGCGGCGACGACATTGAACGCGCGGAGGCGGCGCGGGTCGGCGAGGAAGCGGCGGAGCGACGCGCCCATCAGCGCCCACAGCCCGACCGACGGCAGGTTGATCCCCCCGAACACCACCGCCATCACCGCCAGTCCCGTGATGCGGGCGCCAGCGGGCAGGTACGCCGACGCGGCGGTCAGCGCCATCGTCCACGCCTTCGGGTTGACCCATTGGAACGCGGCGGCGGCGAGGAAGGTCATCGGGCGCGCGCCGCTACTGCCCTCGAGCGGTTTCGCCGGCGCGGTCGCGATCTTCCACGCAAGGTAGAGGAGGTAGGCGACGCTCAGCCATTTGATGACGCCGAGCAGCCCCGGGGCGGCGGCGAGGACGGTGGCCATCCCTGCGCCGACGGCGACGATCATCACCGTAAAACCGATGGCGACGCCGAGCATATGCGGCAGCGTCCGGCGAAACCCGAATTTTGTCCCCGACGCCATCAGCATCAGGTTGTTCGGCCCGGGCGTGATCGACGACACGAGCGCGAAGGCGATAAGGGCAAGAAGGAGCGGCGTTGTCATAACCGCATGTTATGCGCGTCTACTGTGACTGTCATTGCGAAGTTGCGTTGAAATTGGCTATCTGTGCAATCTATGATCGAATTAGACGCTATTAAGTGCAGAATCGTGCAGGCGCTTGCGCGCGATGGGCGACTGACCAACCTCGATCTCGCCGCGCATGTCGGGCTGTCGCCGTCGGCGTGCCTGCGCCGGGTTCGGGACCTTGAACGCAGCGGCGTGATTCGCGGCTATCGCGCGGTCATCGCGCCGGAAGCGACGGGGGGCGGCTTTCTCGCCTATGTCACGATCGCGCTCGCCACGCATACGAAAGCGGCGCAGGCGGCGTTCGAGGCGGCGGTCAGTTCGTCGCGCGAGGTCCGCGAGTGCCACAACGTCACCGGCGACGTCGAATATCTCCTCCGCGTCGAAGTCAGCGATCTTGCCGCGTATAAATATTTCCATACCGAGGTGCTCGGCGTCATCCCCGGCCTCGCGCGGATCACATCGTTCATCGTGATGGAGTCGTCGAAGGACGAGCGGGCCTAGCCGAATAGGCCGAGCAGCTTGCGCGGCAGCGTCGTCCACGTCGCGTAATTGGGAAAGACATACGGCAGATCGGCGGCGGCGACGCCGTACCATTGGGCTACGGCTCCGATATATTCCTCGACCGCTGTCGTCGGGATCCACCGCCCGTTGGTGTCGGCATCCTGCACCCCGCCGAGCGTGACGTCGGGATAGGCGCCAAAGACCGTCTGGTTCTTGACCGCGCCGCCCATCACGAGGTGGTTGTTGCCCCACGCATGGTCGGTTCCGGCGTTGGCGTTGACGCGGAAGGTGCGGCCAAAGTCCGACATGGTGAACAGCGTGACGTTGTCGGCGAGCGACAGCGCCTTCATCGCGGCATAAAAGGCGGAGAGGGCCTGCGCGAGATCGTTATACAGATTGGCCTGCGTCCCCGTCGTCGTCGTCGCGTCGACCTGATTGGCGTGGGTGTCGTACCCGCCCTGGCTGGCGAAGAACGTCTGCCGCGAATGGCCGAGCGTCGAGCGCGCCTCGATCATCCGCGCGACGCGGAGCAGCTGGCGCGACACGTCGCTCGTCAGCGCGACGCCGGTGACCGTGTTCTTGAAATACTGGTCGACGATCGACGCCGTCCCCGTCAGCACCGCGTTCGCCGTTACCGCAAGGCCGTAATTATTGGTCAGCGACGTCGCCGTCACGCCGGTCACGGTCGTCCCCGTGCCGCCATCGGCAAACGCCGTCAGCGCGCTTTGCCGGGTCGTCGTCGCGGCGTCGGTGGCACCCGCGTTGAAACCGTTGCGCGTCAGGCCGCCGTTCGACGGCAGGATCAGCGGCGACGAGCGGTCGCCGATCAGGATGAGTGAATTGCCCCCCAGCGAGATCAGGTCGGGGA
>JAYTXW010000044.1:0-1934 GCA_043742745.1 Sphingomonadaceae bacterium | reverse complement strand
AAGTGGCAGCATTTTTCGACCATCGTCCCGCCGGTGTTGGCGTTGAAGCGGTTCCAGTCACCGACCTTGACGAGGAACGGGAAGCGATGTTCGCGGATCGACAGCATCTTGAGCGTGCCGACGCGCCCGCCGTGGATCTGCGCGATAAACTCGGCCGCCGGAGGCATGAAGCGGTATTCCATGCCAGTCCAGAAGACGTGATCGTACCCCGCGACCCGGGCGGCGATGGCGCGGGCATCGGCGAGCGTCGTCGCCAATGGCTTCTCGCACAGGATGTGAAGGCGTGCGTCGAGCAGCGGCTGGAGCACGTCGTGATGGGTGAAGTTAGGCGAGGCGACGAGGACGGCGTCGACCGTTCCACTCGCGGCGAGCGCAGCGGGCGACTCGAATACCCTCACGTCGCCACCAACGGCGGCTTCCGCGCGGGCGATCGATGTCGGCTCGGGATCGACCAGCGCGGTAATGACACTGCCGGGCGTCAGCTTGAGGTTGGCGATGTGTTCGATCGCCATCATGCCCGTGCCGACGATGCCCCAGCGGATCGTATCTCCCCCCCCGTGGCCCCTTCCGTGCAACGTATCTCCCAAAGTCTCTATCCTTGTGCCAAAGGTGCGTGATGACTGAAATCATCCTCTCGCCCGAACCCCGCCTCCTCGGCAAGTCCGGGATGCTCGTCTCACCTCTCGCATGGGGGATGTGGCGCTTCGGCGGCGACGATGTCCGCGCCGCCCGCGAGCGCGTCGAGGCGGCGTTTGCGGCGGGCATCACCCTGTTCGACACCGCCGACATCTACGGTCCCGACAATGACGAACCATTCGGCGCGAGCGAGGTGCTGCTCGGACGGGTGTTTGCTGATGCGCCGGAATTGCGCGACCGGATGGTCCTCGCATCGAAAGGCGGCATCCGCATGGGGGTACCGTACGATTCGTCCCCGGCGTATATCGTGCAGGCAGTCGACGCCTCGCTCAAGCGCTTGCAGACCGAGCGGATCGACCTGTGGCAGATCCACCGCCCCGATCTTCTCGCCCACCCGGCCGAGACGGCGGCGGTGCTCGAGGAACTGGTGCTCCAGGGCAAGATCGTCAGCGTCGGCGTGTCGAACCACACCCCGGCGCAGACGGCGGCGCTAAAGTCATATCTTAACATCCCGATCGCCTCGACGCAGCCTGAATTTTCGGCTCTGGCGACGGCGCCGCTGTTCGACGGCACGATGGACCGGGCGATGAAATACGGTCTTGCGGTCCTCGCGTGGTCGCCGTTGGGGCAGGGGCGGTTGGGCGGCAACGATGCCGCCGACGATCGGACGACGGCGGTCCGCGCCGTGCTTGATGCCCATGCCGCCAAGTATAACGTGGGACGCGCGGCGGCGGCGTATGCGTGGATCATGGCGCACCCGGCCAAGCCGATCCCGATCGTTGGCAGCCAGACCCCGGCGCGCATTGCGGAAGCAGCCGACGCCTTCAAGGTGCGCTTCGAGCGCGCCGAATGGTACGCGATCCTCGAGGCGAGCCTCGGCGAGAAGCTACCATGACAGGCGCCTGCGAAGTCAGCTGGTTCTCCGCGCTGTGCGACGACGACTATGAGTTTCTGGGCGTCCCCGACCCGAAGCTGAAATCAAGCTGGGAGCATTGCCGCGACATTGTGCAGGCAGCGGAGACTGGCGGGTTCGACAATATCTTGCTGCCCAGCGGTTATGCGCTCGGCATCGACACCACCGCCTTTGCCGCCGCGATCGGGGTGCTGACGCGGCGCATCCGCCTGTTGATGGCGGTGCGGGTGGGGGAGGCGTGGCCACCGCAGCTCGCGCGCCAGATCGCCACGCTCGACCGTATCCTGGGCGTCATTCCCGGCACTTCGACGCCGCGGCTGACGGTCAACATCATTTCGTCGGACGTCCCCGGCGCGACCCTTGCCAGCGCGCCGCGCTATGCGCG
>JAYTXW010000043.1:0-2225 GCA_043742745.1 Sphingomonadaceae bacterium | reverse complement strand
TGGCCGCGGCATGAACGAAATCGGTCACCCCCGTCGCGGCGCGGTAGGCGAGCGGCAGCGGAAGCTGACCCACTAGGGCAGGACTGCCCGACGTCGCCCGGTGGCGATCATCCGCATCAGTCTGGCGCGAGCGGATCACGCGGTTTGGCCGGTGCCGCTACCGGCCTTGGGCCCGGCGGCGCACGCGGCGCGGATTTGACCGGAGCCAACGCCGCGTCAGCATCACCGACTCCTTCGGCCCGGGCGAAGTCGGCCGCGGTCGGTGGCGGTGCGACGATCGGGTCACCCGCGATGCGTCGCCGGAGCAACACCCCGCCGACATCGGGCGCAAGTCGCCAGCCCTTGCGGTCGAGGTGATACACGAGGCTGGCCTCGCCGTCGCTATGGCGAATAACAATGTGCGAAACACCGCCGAGCGCGAGCCGCGAGATCGTCACTCCCGCCACCCCCGGCGTCGCACGCAGGTCGGCCTCAATCGCTGCCCAGCTTTTGGCATCGGGCGTCGCGACATTGACGTCGGTCCCGCCCATGGCGGCGTCGATGCCGCCTGCCCCGATCTCCGGCGCGTCAACCAGCGCCGGGGCAAGTTCGATGGTTAGCCCCTTTTCGATCTTCAGCACCCCACTCACGAGGCTGCGGACGTAGATCGCATCGACCGCGCGAACGGCATCGTCGAGCATCGCGTCGACCCCCGCCGGTGTCGTCGCCCGCAGCGTCACACGCCCCAATTCGATCGCATCGGGACCATGGCGTGCGACAGCCGTCGCGCTGACCGGCCCGCCGGGCCACGCGCGGACGAGCCGGATTTCGGCGGTAAGTACGTCGGCTGCGTTGAAGCGGGCAAGGATCGTCCGCCACAAGCCCCGGTCGCTCCGCCGCGACTGAAATGCGGTCAGAACGACGTTGTCGCCTGCGCTCGCCGCCGGAATGACATAATCGACGGCGCTCGCTGCGTCGCGAAAGCGAAGCCACGCCGCGCTCCACGGGGTCTTCGCCTGATAAACCGTCCGCACGCCGGCCCCGTCGATGAAAACCGGCAGCAATAGCAGCGGCGGGGCATCACCACCCTGCCCGCCGAGGATTCCGCTCGTGCGGTCGCGGTCGAACACGATGCTCAACCGCGCGATGTAGCGGGTCAGCGAGAACTGCTCGGTTTCGATTTCGACGCCCGCGACCATCGCCTCGATGGCACCGTCGCCAAGGCGCGGGGCAGTATTCTCGGCCCCACCGGTGATCCGTGCCCAAAGCTGCGGCCATGCGCGGCGTTCGGCAATAGCATACGCAGCGGCGCGTGCGGCAGTTGCGTTCGCGGCGGCGACGTCGACCGTGACGCCGGTGATCTTATACGCCCCCGGTCCGCCCGGCGCGGCGACGGCGGGGGCAGCGAAGGCAAACAGTACGATGCAGAGAAGGCGACGAACCATGACCAATGTCTTTGGCCGAAGGGGACGATGAAGGAAAGGGGACGGCAGGCGGGTCGATGGCGCAGTAGACCGTTTACTATCGCAAAAAACCAGGCAAGGTGCCCGGTTCATTTGCCCTTCGCCGACCCCCGCCCTAAACACCTCCTATGTCCGAAACGCCCGACCAAGCCGACGCCCCCCTTACTTATGCCGACGCCGGGGTGTCGATCGCCGCCGGCAACGCCCTGGTGAAGATGATCGCGCCATTGGCGCGAGCGACCGCCCGCCGAGGGGCCGACGCAGAGCTTGGCGGCTTTGGTGGATTCTTCGATCTCAAAGCGGCCGGGTATGTCGATCCGCTCCTGGTCGCGGCGAACGACGGGGTTGGGACCAAGCTCAAGCTTGCGATACAGACCGGTCGACACGAGACCGTTGGCATCGACCTCGTCGCGATGTGCGTCAACGACCTGCTCGTCCAGGGGGCGGAACCGCTATTCTTCCTCGATTATTTTGCCAGCGCCAGGCTCGACACCGGCGTCGCCCATTCAGTCGTCGCGGGGATCGCCGATGGCTGCCGCCTTGCTGGATGTGCCCTGATCGGCGGCGAGACCGCCGAAATGCCGGGGATGTACGCGCCGGGCGACTACGACCTCGCCGGGTTCAGTGTAGGCGCCGTCGAGCGCGGCCAGCAATTAACCGGGGACAAGGTCGCGCCCGGCGATGTCCTGCTCGGCCTTGCGTCGTCGGGAGCGCATTCGAACGGCTATTCACTGATCCGCAAGCTCGTCGAACGGAGCGGCGCGCGGCTCGATCGCCCTGCCC
>JAYTXW010000042.1:0-2490 GCA_043742745.1 Sphingomonadaceae bacterium | reverse complement strand
TGGCTGCCAACTCGTCTACCACGACTGGCCGCTGACCGGCGTCCTGTTCGCGGCGATGATCATCAACAGCGTCAACGCCGGCCTGTCGGGCATCCTCATTCCGGTCGGCCTCGAAAAGGCCGGGGTCGACCCGGCGATCACCTCGACGGTGTTCGTGACGACAATGACCGATGTCATCGGCTTCTTCAGCTTCCTCGGCCTCGCCGCGCTATTTCATCTCCACTGATGCTTCATCTGACCAAGGTGGCGATGGGGTGTCGCGATGTTGCCGCGCTGACGGCGCGCCATGCCGAGCGCGCGGCGAGCGAGGGGGCGGCGTATTGCCTGACGCGCTACCGCCCGAAGCGCTTCGACGAGATGACCGGCGGGTCGCTGTTCTGGATCATCAAACACACGCTCGTCGCCCGCCAGACGATCACCGGGTTCGACATGGTCGAGACCGAATGGGGGACCAAGTGCCGGATCGCGCTGGCGACGACCCCGGTCGCGGTGGTGGCGACGCCGCGCCGTGCGCATCAGGGCTGGCGTTACCTCGCGGCGGACGACGCGCCGCGCGACCTGACCGACGCCGACGGCGACCTGACCGCAATGCCCCCGACGATGGTCCGCGAGCTGGCGGCGTTGTGGCTGGTGTGAGGGGCGGGGTTGAAGCCTGAGCCGTCCCTCTTACGAACAAACCGCCTTGCCGCTTCCCGCCGTCGATACCGTGCAACGCGCGCCGCCGGCGACACGGATGTCGCCCGACCCCATTGTCGCCAGCGTCGCGGTCTGCGTCGCATAGGCGTCGATCGACCCCGATCCGGCAATGCTCGCGCTCAGCGTCGTGCACTTCAACCCGCTCAGCCTGAGGTCGCCCGACCCCCTGATCTTCGCCGATCCCGCGCTGCACCGCCCGGCGGCGGTGACCGATCCCGACCCGGCAATGCTGAAGTTGGTCATATCGGCGTCGAGCGCGACGACGCGGAGCGACCCCGACCCGGCGATCGCCGCCGTGAAATCGTGCGACTTGACGCGGTCGACGACGACATCGCCCGACCCGCTGACATCGACCGCGCGGAGCATCGGCACGGTGACCGCGATGGTCACCCGGCCATGGTCGCGCCACGACCAGTCGAGGCCGTGCTTGGTCCCGATCTTGAGCGTGCCGCCAGCGACGCCGATCTCGAGCCGGTCGAGCGCTTCCGTGCTGCCCGACGCGCGGACGCTCGCCGTCCGTCCGGTGACGACGGTGACATCGGGTGAGCCGCCAAGGTCGATGCCGGAGAAATCGGTGACCGGAAAGTTGCGGTCGGCGGCGGCAACCGGCGCGGCGGCGGCGGCGGCGGCGAGGACAGCAGCGGCAACGAAACGGATCATCACGAGCTCCTATGTGTACTATGCAAGCGGTACACTTCGCGTCGCCGCGTGTCCAGTGGACCGCCACGGCCGTTTCGGGCACCATCACGACCATGGGCCATCGTTCGCAGCACCTGCTCGCCGCGGCTCGGACCGGGCTGGTGCGCCTGTCCGACCACGAGATCGCGCTGGTCGGGCGGACGTGCGCAGCGGCGCGGCGGACGCATCTTGCGCGCGCCGCCGTGGTCGTTACCTGGCTGGGCAACGGAACCCTTTATCTGATCCTCGCCGTCGCGCTGGTCGTCCTTGCGGGACGAACATCGGCGCGGACGCTGGCGCTGGCGGCGGTCGCCGGGGCGGTCAGCCACCTGATCTACCCGGCAATCAAGCGTGTCGCCGCGCGCCCGCGCCCGTTCGAACATCGCGGCGGCCCGGTGGCGGCATCGGCTCCGCTCGATGCGTTCAGCTTCCCCAGCGGCCATCTGATGACCTTTGCCGCGACGACGACGCCGGTGGTCATGCGCTGGCCGGGCGTGTGGCCTGCGGCGCTTGGCCTGTGGCTCGTCCTCGCGTGGTCACGGGTCGCGACCGGGCACCATTATCCAAGCGACCTGCTGGGCGGGACACTGCTGGGGGTTGCCGTCGCGCTGGGAGTGACGTGGCTGGCGGGATGACCGGGCCGGTGGGCGCGCAGAAAGGCCCGGCAACACGCTGATTTCGCTGTCCTACAGCCGTTTATTTTGCTAAGGCTTGCACGTCGCCAACGGGTGACGTCGCTCTTTCTCATCGTGAGCTGTTTTCGGTGTTTTTGCGGCGGAAGTTTGCCCGGAAGTGGAATTGAATTTTTGTCACGGGCGTGACGTTAGTGTGACCTTCGTCGCGGATTTCAGATCGCGTCGTCGATCATCACCTCGATCAGGCATGGCCCCGGCCCGGCGAAGCCGCGCGCGAGCGCCGCGTACAGGTCGGGCAGCGTCGCCACCCGCTCGGCCGGAACCCCCTGCGCCTCGGCCAGCGCGACGAAATCGATCGCCGGGTTGGTCAGGTCCATTCCGACATAGGTGTCGGTCGCCGCACTCGGCCCGCCCAGCGCGCGGGTCCGCTGCTTGAGGATGCGGTAGCTGCGGTTGTTGACGATAACCGCAACGATCCCAA
>JAYTXW010000041.1:0-8614 GCA_043742745.1 Sphingomonadaceae bacterium | reverse complement strand
CTCGTTGCGATCGCGACCGGAGCCGTCGTCCTCGACGCGACCGCGACAACCGACGCCGGGATTGACCGCGTCAGTTCGGACTACGCCGTTGTCGCCGCTGAAAACACCGCGCTCGAGCGCCTCGCGACCGACCTTGCCGACCAGATCGTCATCCGCCTTGCCCGCTTCGCGCATGAGGGCGAGATGGCCGTGCCGAAGCCGTGAAAGGCGACGCACGGGCGCTGGCGCTGCTCGCGCCCGGCATCCGGCTGGTCTTGTTGTACGGCCCCGACACGTCGGCATCGGCGGATCATGCGCGCAGCGTCGCGCGCCGCTTTCCTGATGCCGATGGTGAACTGGTCATCGTTGCCGCCAGCCTGACGAGCGACCCCGCCGCCCTCGTGGCCGCCGCGAGTGAAATTCCGATGTTCGGCGGCACCCGCGTCATCCGCGTCGACGATGCCGGTGAGGAGGTCCTTCCGGCGGTATCGCAGGTGCTCGATGCCGCTGCTGCCAGCCCGGTCATCGTCGTCGCCGGGGCGCTCAAAAAGGGGTCGAAACTAGTCGCCCGCGTCGAGGCCGCCACCAATGCCGTCGCAGTGGTCAGTTATGCCCCCGACGCCGCAGCGACGGCGAGCGCGATCGCCGAGATCGCGGGCGACCATGGGTTGCGCTTGGCGCGCGACGTCATCGCCGTCATCGCCCAGGCGACTGGCGGGGATCGCGGGATCGTGCGGCAGGAGATCGCGAAACTCGCGCTTTACGTCGACGCCCGTCGCGACGCCCCGGCGTCGGCAGGGCTGGCCGACGTCGCCGCTATCGGGGCCGACCTCGCCGATGCCGACCTTGGCGCCCTTGTCGACGGCGTTGTCGGCGGCAACCCCGCTGAGGTCGCCCGCCAACTCATCGATTTCGCCGCAACCGTGCCCGGCATCGTCATGGTCCGCGCCGTTGCGCGTCGTCTGTGGCTGCTCCTTGACCTGCGCGCGGCAGTCGATGGCGGCGCGAGTGCAACCCGCGCAGTCGACGCCGCCCGCCCGCCGATCTTCTGGAAAGACCGCCCGCTCGTCGTCGTCCAAATCGCAAAATGGCGCACCGGCGCGATCCGCACCGCGCTCGCGCGTGCCCTCGACGCCGAACGCGCAGTGAAACGCAGCGGCTCGGCTGGCGACGTCGCCGTCAGCCAACTCCTGCTCAGCCTGTCGGTACAGGCAGCGCGAGGACGGGCGTGAAATACAAAGCCGTCACAAAGCCGCTGCTCGCGCTTTAGCATCGAAAGACGGCGGCTACTGCGCCCGCGGTCGTTACGACCTCGAATTCGTTGCTATTGTAAACGCGATCAGCATCACCCGTTGGCGGCGCGGCTCGCGCGTTTGCGGGCGTTGGGGTCGAGGTGGACCTTGCGGAGGCGAATGAAATTCGGCGTGACTTCGACGAGTTCGGTGTCGTCGATATAGGCGATCGCCTGCTCGAGCGTCAGGCGCTTGGGCGGGCTCAGGACAATCGCGTCGTCCTTGCCGCTCGCGCGGAAGTTGGTCAGCGCCTTTGACTTCAGCGGGTTGACCTCGAGATCGTCGTCGCGGGCGTTCTCGCCGATAACCATACCCTGATAGACCGCCTCGCCGGGTTCGATCATCAGGACCCCACGCGGCTGGAGGTAACCGAGGGCATAGCCAACCGCTTCGCCCGTCTCGGTCGAGATCAGGACCCCGTTGCCGCGCCCGTTAATCGGCCCCTTGAACGGCCCATATTTGTCGAACAGCCGGTTCATGATGCCGGTGCCGCGCGTGTCGGACAGGAATTCGCCATGATAGCCGATCAGCCCGCGCGCCGGGGCGCTGAACGTCAGGCGGGTCTTGCCGCCGCCGCTCGGGCGCATGTCGGTCATTTCGGCCTTGCGGCTTGCCATCTTCTCGACGACCGTTCCCGAATATTGCTCGTCAACGTCGATCACGACGGTTTCGTACGGCTCGGTCCGCTTGCCGTGATTGTCGATACCGAACAGGACGCGCGGGCGCGAGATGCTCAGTTCAAAGCCTTCGCGGCGCATCTGCTCGATCAGAACGCCAAGCTGGAGTTCGCCACGCCCGGCAACCTCAAACGCATCCTTTTCCGCCGATTCGGTGACGCGGACGGCGACATTGCCTTCGGCTTCGCGCTTGAGGCGATCTGCGATCATCCGGCTGGTGACTTTGCTGCCGTCGCGCCCGGCGTAGGGCGAATCGTTGACGCTGAACGTCATTGCCAGCGTCGGTGGATCGATCGGCTGGGCGTGGAGCGGTTCGGTGACGCTGATGTCGGCGATCGTATCGGCCACCGTCGCCTTGGTCAGCCCGGCTATGGCGATGATGTCACCGGCATGGGCTTCCTCAACGGGAACGCGCTCCAACCCCTGGAAGGCGAAGATCTTCGCGGCGCGGCCATCCTCGGCGGTCGTGCCGTCGGGGTTGAGCGCGCGGATCGGCATGTTGAGCTTGAGCGTCCCCGACAGGATGCGACCGGTCAGGATGCGCCCGACGAACGAATCGCGGTCGAGGAGCGAGACGAGCATCTTGAACGGCCCATCGACGTCGGCGGCGGGGGCGGGAACGTGCTTGACAATTGTTTCGAACAGCGGCGTCAGATTGCCCGAGCGGACCTCGCTATCATAGCCGACGTAGCCGTTGCGCCCTGACGCGAATAGGACGGGGAATTCGAGCTGCGCGTCCGACGCTTCGAGGGTGACGAACAGGTCGAACACCTCGTCGAGGACTTCCTGCGCGCGAGCGTCCTGACGGTCGATCTTGTTGACGACGACGATCGGACGCAAGCCCAGCGCAAGCGCCTTGCCGGTGACGAACTTGGTTTGCGGCATCGGCCCTTCGGCGGCGTCGACGAGCAGGATGACGCCGTCGACCATCGACAAGATGCGCTCGACCTCGCCGCCGAAGTCGGCGTGGCCGGGGGTATCGACGATGTTGATGTGAGTAACTTCGCCGGTCTTGGGGTCGGGCCACTCGACGCTAGTGCACTTGGCGAGGATGGTGATGCCGCGTTCTTTTTCGAGGTCGTTCGAATCCATCGCGCGTTCGGCTACACGCTGGTTGTCGCGGAAGGTGCCCGACTGGCGGAACATCTGGTCGACGAGGGTCGTCTTACCATGGTCGACGTGCGCGATGATCGCGACATTGCGCAAGCGCATTGCGGGAAATCCTGAAACTGACGAAGAGCGGGGTTGCGGGGGCGGCATAGCCCATGTGCCGCGCTGCAACAAGACTTGCCGCAGAAAGCGCGCGCGCCACCGCGACGGCGATTGACTCGGACGTGAGAGCGCGCGACTTTGGTAATAGATGGAAGTTAAGGACGATCGTGGACAGCGAAGCGACAGCGCCCGACGATCCGAACTTCGGCCATCGCGTCGGTCGCGACACCGCCCAGCCGATCGGTGCGTTGCTCGGCGCAGCGCGCCGCGCGCGTGGACTCGAACTCGCTGATATGGCGCGTGAAACTCGCGTGCCGCTGCGCCACCTCGCGGCGATCGAGGCCGACACCCACGACAACCTGCCCGCGCTCCCCTATGCGATCGGCTTCGTCAAGGCATTCGCGCGCGCCGTTGGCGTTGACCCCGAAATGGCCGCCGCCCGTTTTCGCGGCGAGACGAACAAGTCGGCGCACGTCCCCGTCGCCCCGGCGATGACCCCGATGGACGAACGCCGCCTGCCGCCGCGCGGGCTCGTGACCGCGAGCATCGCCGCGCTGATCGCCGTCATTGCGCTGGTTGTTGCCTGGAGCACGGGTGCGTTCGACGCGGCCCTGCCCGCTGCGGGACCACCAGCGCCCGTCGCTGCTGTCGCCGCGCCGGTCGTCGCCCCGGTTGCTCCTTCCCGCATGCCGACCGTGGCGGGGACGGCAACCGATCCGGCGACGGCGGGTGCCGATGCGCCGCGGGTCGCTGCACCGGCAACGACACCCATCGCCACCCCGTCGACCACCGCCACGACGAGTGCCGCCACCGCCGCACCCGTGGCAGCCGGGAGCGTCGTCATTACCGCGACCGAGGACGCGTGGATCAAAGTGTCGGTCTTCGACCCCGCAATCGGCAAGGTCGTCGGAGTCAAGACCGGGGTGCTCGCCAAGGGCGAACGTTACGTTCCGCCGCCGACACCGGGCCTGCGGCTATGGACCGGCCGTGCCGGGGCGTTGACGATCACGGTCGACGGTCGCGCGGTTCCGCCGCTTGGGGGCCCGGTCGAAACGGTCAAGAATGTTAGCCTCGACGCCCGGGACCTTCGCGCGCGGGTCGTTGCCCCGACGCCGCTGCCAGGCCGAGCTGGGCCGCCACTCGGATGAACGCTCGCCCGATGACTACCCGCGTCACTATTGCGGCGGCGGTACTGCTCGTCGCGACGACGCTTGCCGCGCCGCTCGCCGCCGCCAGCGACCCGCTTGCGATCGACACCCGCGTCGGCAGCCTCGAAAAACAGATGAAGGCGGTCCAGCGCAAGGTCTTCCCGGGCGGCGATCCGCGCTTTTTCACCCCCGACATCGCCCCCGAAACGCCTGTCGCAGCGCCCGAAGGCACCCCGGCGACGACACCGCTCGCCGACCTGACGGCACGGGTTGATACGCTGGAGCGCCAGCAGCGGACGCTTACCGGTGCC
This sequence comes from Sphingomonadaceae bacterium, assembly GCA_043742745.1. Taxonomy (GTDB): domain Bacteria; phylum Pseudomonadota; class Alphaproteobacteria; order Sphingomonadales; family Sphingomonadaceae; genus Polymorphobacter_B. The sequence continues at coordinate 3,995 of JAYTXW010000041.1, read as the reverse complement.
GTCGAGGAAGCGCAGAACCGGCTTCGCGTGATGGAGGAAGGGTTTGCGAAGTACCGCGGCGACACCGACTTTCGGCTTAACGCGATCGAGCATCCGGTCGCCGTAGCTCCGACGGAGGCGCCGACGTCCACTGCCCCGCCACCCGCGCGCGGGTCGGAAGCGCCGGGCAAGCCCATCGGTGGCAGGCCCCCGGCGAAAACCGACACCGCAAAGCCCGCGAAAACGGTCGTGCTTCCCGTCGAAGACCAGTGGCGCGCCGCCTTTGCGCTCTACACCGCCAGGGATTACGACCGTGCGGCGGCGGCTATGACCGATTTCCTCGCCGCCAACCCCAAGGCAGCGCGCGCATCGAACGCGCAATACTGGCTGGGCCGCACGTATTTCGCGCAGGACCGATCGGCCGAGGCGGCGAAGGCGTTCCTCGACGGCTACAAGAATTACGCTGATGGCGACCGCGCCGCCGACAGCTTGCTTTGGCTCGGCAAGTCGCTAACAGTGCTAAAGAAATCGAAACAGGCGTGCAGCGCACTGGACGAACTCCAGTCGGTGTACGGCGGCAAAATGTCGCTGGCGATCAAGTCGGGGGCAGTCAAGGCGCGCGCCGAGGCGAAGTGCGGCGGGTGAGCGCGTCGAGCGGGTGAGCGCTGGCTCGGACCTAGTCACAACCGACACCGTCGTGAGCGCCGTCGCCACCTTGATCGGTCGCCCCCTCGCCGCCGCCGAACTGGTTGCCGTCGCCGTATCGGGCGGCCCCGACAGCCTCGCTTTAATGATCCTTTCTCACGCCGCTTTCGGCGACCGCGTACGAGTGTTGACAGTTGACCATATGCTGCGAGCCGACGGGGCCGATGAAGCAGCGACGGTTGCCGATCACGCCGCCTCGCTCGGGCTGCCGCACGTGACCCTGCAGTGGACCGAACCGAAGCCGACCGCGAACGTGCAGGCGGCGGCGCGCGACGCGCGCTATGCGCTAATGGCCAGTTGGTGCGCGGCGAACGGCGTCGCGTGGCTCGCGACTGCGCACCACCGTGACGATGCAGCGGAAACTCTGCTGCTTCGCCTTGCGCGCGGGTCCGGGGTCGGGGGCCTTGGCGGCGTCCGTCCGCGTCGCGATCTTGGCAACGGTGTCACCTTGATCCGCCCCGTGCTGAGCGCGACCAAAGCCGACCTCGCACGCACCGTCGCCGCCGCCGGATGGATCGCCGCCGACGATCCGTCGAACCGCGCCGCGCGTTTCGACCGGACGCGCGCGCGGGCGCTCCTTGCGTCGGCTCCTTGGCTCAATCCGGCACGGCTAGCGGCAAGCGCCGCGCACCTCGCCGACGCCGAAGCCGCGCTCGCGTGGACCGCTCAGCAAGTGTGGTCTGCGCGGACCGTCGTGACCGCCGACTCTGTTGTCGTAAATGCCGCCGTCAATCTACCACACGAGGTTGCCCGGCGGCTGCTGGTCCGCGCTGTGCTCACGCTTGCCCCGTCGGCAGCGCCGCGCGGCGCCGCTGTTGAGCGCGTGCTGTCAGCCCTAGCATCGAGGTGGCCGGCAACGCTCGCGGGCGTGTCAATCGTTCGGTACGGCGAAGGCAGACAGTGCGGCTGGCTATTTCGGCTCGCCCCGCCCCGACGCAAAACGAAGCCGTAGACCATGAAGAGTGCGCCAGAGCGGCGGCGAATCGCGGCCAAACCGTCGCGGACGATTGCGCGGGCGTCGAAGTCGCTTATCTTGGCAGTCGTACTCAAGCCCGAAAGTGCCGCCCGATGGCCGACAAGCGCCCGCCGAATCCCTGGATCAAGAGCATCGGCCTTTGGGTCGTCGTCCTTCTCGTCCTTGCCGTCGTCGTCATGGTGGTGCAAGGGCCATCGACATCGAGCGCGGCGGCGTCGCTCGGCTATTCCGATTTCCTGTCGAAAGTGGAAGACGGTACGGTCAAGGCGGTCGAGTTCCGCGGCACTGAAATCGTCGGCAAGCTGGGCACTGACGAGGAATTCCGCACCGTCATTCCCCCGATGGGCGATCCGGCGCTGATCGCCAAATTGCGCGAGAAGGGCGTCCGCTTCGACGCCAAGCCCGAGGAAGGGCGCTCGCTACTCAGCCAGCTTGTCGTGACGATGCTGCCATTCATCATCATGATCGGCATCTGGATGCTGGTAATGCGCAATATGCAGAACGGCGCGGGCAAGGGCGCGATGGGCTTCGGCAAATCGCGGGCCAAGCTGCTCCAGCAGAAGGAAGGCCGGGTTACCTTTGACGATGTCGCCGGCATCGACGAGGCGCGCGAGGAGCTGCAGGAGATCGTCGAGTTCCTCAAGGACCCATCGAAGTTTAACCGGTTAGGGGGCAAGATTCCCAAGGGCGCGCTCCTCGTCGGCCCCCCGGGAACCGGAAAGACGCTCCTCGCCCGCGCCATCGCCGGCGAAGCCAACGTCCCGTTCTTCAACATCAGCGGCTCGGACTTCGTTGAGATGTTCGTCGGCGTCGGCGCGAGCCGCGTCCGCGATATGTTCGAGCAAGGCAAGAAAAGCGCCCCCTGCATCATCTTCATCGACGAAATCGACGCTGTCGGGCGCTCGCGTGGCGCTGGGCTTGGCGGCGGCAACGACGAGCGCGAACAGACGCTCAACCAACTGCTCGTCGAGATGGACGGCTTCGACGGTAACGAGGGGATCATCATCGTCGCGGCGACCAACCGCCCCGACGTTCTCGATCCCGCGCTGCTGCGTCCGGGCCGCTTTGACCGCCAGGTCGTTGTCGGACGCCCCGACATCGAGGGGCGCGAGAAGATCCTCGCCGTCCACATGAAGAAGGTCCCCCTCGCCCCCGACGTCAACGGGCGAACGATCGCGCGTGGCACGCCTGGTTTTTCGGGCGCGGACCTCGCCAACCTTGTCAACGAGGCGGCGCTGCTCGCGGCCCGTCGTGGGAAGCGGCTCGTCGCGATGAAGGAGTTTGAGGACGCCAAGGACAAGGTGATGATGGGGGCCGAACGCCGGTCGATGGTGATGACTGACGACGAGAAGAAGATGACGGCGTATCACGAGGCCGGCCACGCCGTCGTTTCGTGCCACGAAGCGGCGTCGGACCCGATCCACAAAGCGACGATCATCCCGCGCGGGCGCGCACTCGGCATGGTCATGCGGCTGCCCGAGCGCGACAGCTACAGCTATCACCGCGACAAGATGTACGCGAACCTGAGCGTGTCGATGGGCGGGCGCGTCGCCGAGGAACTGATCTTTGGCCACGACAAAGTATCGAGCGGAGCATCGTCTGACATCAGCTACGCGACTGACCTCGCCAAAAACATGGTCACGCAGTGGGGCATGTCTGACAAGCTCGGGCCGCTCAAATACGGCGATAACCAGGAGGAGGTGTTCCTCGGCCATTCGGTGACGCGGACGCAGAACGTGTCCGAAGAAACCTCGCGGATGATCGATTCCGAGGTCAAGGCGATCGTCACCCACGGCTATGATCGCGCCAAGCAGCTGCTCAGCGACAATATCGACCAGCTCCACGCGCTGGCCGGGGCGCTGATCGAGCTCGAGACGCTGTCGGGCGATGAGATCAAGCGCGTCCTTGCCGGCGAACGCGTCGACCGCAATGACCTGCGCACGACGACCGTTGCCCCGATCGCACCGGGCCTGTCCGCTATCCCCAAGAGCGGACGGCGCGGCGGCGGTGACCCTATCCCTGTCCCGCAGGGCTGAAGCAACAACCGGGAGCGTCGCGCGAATCGGGGTATAACGCGCGTCTGATTCGGGGCGCATGGCTGTGTTGAATGGAGTGAGGCTGGTCGTTGGTTGACGACTAGCCGTGCTTTAGGGCCGCTTGCTGTCGACGCTCGCTGCGACCCATGCCCCGCGACTCACCGCGTAACTCTCAGCAGACATCATCCGGAAAGTCATCATCTAGCACTACTTTGGCAGAAGTGGATCGACGGGGTCGGTTAGAGGTTTCTCACAGTGTGGGCATCGTTGGGTTGGAGGCCGCGCGAACAGGTTGAGGA
>JAYTXW010000040.1:0-3360 GCA_043742745.1 Sphingomonadaceae bacterium | reverse complement strand
GAATAAAAGCTACCCGCGAGAAAGTCGTGGTCGGCCAGCCGCCGGTCGAGAACGCCGAGCAGGCGGAGCGTCTCGTCGGTGTAGCGCTTGATCGCATAGGGCACCGGCTCGGGGGCGAAGCGGGCGAAGTGCGACATCTGCCCAACCATCGGCCCCAGCCCGCCGACCTGCCAGAACAGCCACTCCTTGACTGCAACGCGCTCACGCAGCGTTTCGCCCGCGAACGCCTTCGCCTTTTTCGCGAGATACAGCAGGATCGCCCCCGATTCGAACACGCTCAGTGGCCCGCCGCCGCCCACCTGATCAGCATCACCGGGGTCGTGATCGACGATCGCCGGCATCCGATTGTTCGGGCTCAGCGCGATGAAGCTCGCCGCCATCTGCTCGCCGGTGGTGATGTTCACGGGGTGGATGGCATAATCCATCCCTGCCTCTTCGAGCATCAGCGTGATCTTGTGCCCGTTCGGCGTCGGCCAGAAATAAAGGTCGATCATAGCGTCGCTCCTTTCAGCGGGTAGATTTTACGGCAGGAATTGAGCCGAAATCACAACGGCCCCTCGGTCATGCCTTTCGCCGTGCTGACGACGGTATAGTGGTGCCACAGGAACACCGCGAGGGCGCCGCGGTCGGGGGCGAAGGCGGCGGCGAGAGCGCGGGTGGCCTTCTCGGTCGGGCGCTTGTCCAGCCCCAGGATGCGTCCGAGTTCGATCTGGACGGCAAGGTCGCCCGCCGGGAAGACGTCGCCGCGCCCGTCGGCGAACAGCAGATAGATTTCCGCCGACCACCGCCCGATGCCCTTGACCGCAATCAGCCGTGCGATCGCTTCCTCGTCGTCGGCGGGCAGCGCGCGAAAATCGAGGCCGTCGTGGACGCAGGCGTGGGCGAGGGCGTGGACGTAGCCCGCTTTCTGCCCCGACAGCCCGGCGGCGCGCAAGCGTTCGACCGGCACGTCGAGGACGGCGCGCAGGTCGCCGAACCCGCCGACGGCGGCGCTCAGCTTGGCCCAGATGCTGTCGGCGGCCTTGACCGACACCTGCTGCCCGACGATCGCGCGCATCAGCGTTTCCACCCCCCGCTCGCGGATGCGCTCGGGTGGGTAACCGGCGCGGGCGAGCGCAGCGGCGAACGGTGGCGACGCGGCGGCGATGCGGTCGAGACCGTCGTTCAGGCGTGCGGCGGTCAGTCCCATGGTCAGCTGCTCTTGTTTCGTCGAGACCCATCGTTAATAGGCCCGTAGCTTCCCGTCGACAGGACCCGCAATGCCCGAGATTAACGTCACCGACCGCGCCGGCACGACCACCGCCGTCCCCGCCAAGGTCGGCCATTCGGTGATGGAAATAATCCGCGACGGCGGCTTCGATGAATTGCTCGCGCTGTGCGGCGGGTCGTGCAGCTGCGCGACGTGCCACGTCCATGTTGCGCCCGAATGGAGCGACCGCGTCGGCCCGCCGGGCCGCGACGAGGATGACCTGCTCGATAGTTCCGACCATCGGACCGCAACGTCGCGCCTGTCGTGCCAGATCGACTTCACGGCCGCGCTCGACGGGCTGGCGGTACGGATCGCGCCGGAGGATTGAGGCATGATAGTGTCATCCCCGCCTGCGCGGAGATGACAACAAAATAGGTCCCGGTTTCCCAACCCGCCCTAACCCTCTACACTCACTCCTAATGCCGCTCCGCGAACTTCAGGCCCAGGGCTTCTTCGCCGACAAGAACCGCGCCTTTTGGCTGTTCCAGGGCGGCGGCTGGGGGGCGTATTTCCTGCTGCGGACGCTCGGCGGGCTGGCGAACCGGATGGGGCTGACGTTCATCCTGCCGACGATCATTGTCACCGTCACCGGTTTTTCGCTGACGCTGCTGATGGCCGCCGCGTATCGCCGCGTCATCCGGATGCGTCCGGTGTTCGTCTGGACGCTCACGTTGGTTATCATCACCGCCGCGTCGGCGCTGTTCTCGCTGCTCGAAGTATGGGCGCATGCGACTTTTTACGAGCCCGGGTGGAAGCCGGTCGGGATCGAGTTTCTCGGTGCGATCCTGCTCGATGCCGCCGTCCTCGGCGCGTGGAGCGGGCTGTATTTCGGGATCAACTATTACCTCCTCCTTGCCGAGCAGACGCGGCGGATGGCCGACATCGCGGCGCAGGCGAATTCAGCGCAGCTCGAAATGCTGCGCTATCAGCTGAACCCGCACTTCCTGTTCAACACGCTCAATTCGATTTCGACGCTGGTCCTGCTCAAGCAGACCGAACGCGCCAACGCGATGCTGTCGCGGCTGTCGTCGTTCCTCCGCTACAGCCTTGTCGGCGAGCGCGAGGGGCTGGCGACGGTCGTGCAGGAAACCGAGGCGCTCAAGCTGTACCTCGACATCGAACGGACGCGCTTCGAGGAACGCCTGCGGGCGACATTCGAGATCGAACCGGAAGCGATGACGGCGCGGCTACCGTCGCTGATCCTCCAGCCGATCATCGAGAATGCGGTCAAATATGCTGTCACCCCGGCGGAAGACGGGGCCGATATCGAGGTCGATGTCCGGGTCGTACCGCAGCCGGGCGGGCCGCGTCTGATCATCACCGTCGCCGACACCGGGCCGGGGATCGACTTCGCGGCGTTGCAGGGCGAGGCGCCGGTGACTACATCGGGCACAGGCGTTGGCCTGCCGAACATCCGCGACCGTCTGGCGCAGGCCTATGGTGACGATCACCGTTTTGAACTCGAACCCAATGATCCGCACGGATTGATCGTGCTGATCGACATTCCGTTCCAGACGTCCGACGGCAAGGCGGACGATGACACGGCAGCGGTCACATCGGACCGTATCGACCTGAAGGCGGGGGCGCTAATTCCTGTGCGGGAGAGCGCGACATGATCCGGACCATCCTGGTCGACGACGAACGGCTGGCCATCCAGGGCCTCGAACTGCGGCTCGAGGCATTTGCCGATATCGAGATCGTCGAACGCTGCGCCAACGGGCGGGAGGCGATCCGCGCGATCAAGACGTTGAAGCCCGACCTTGTCTTCCTCGATATCCAGATGCCGGGGTTCGACGGTTTTTCGGTCATCGCCGGGCTCGCCGAGGTCGAGCCGCCGCTCGTCGTTTTCGTCACCGCGTATATGGAACACGCGGTCAAGGCGTTCGCGGCGCACGCGGTCGACTATCTGATGAAGCCCGTCGACGCCGACCGGCTGGCAGCGACGATCGACCGCGTCCGCACCCGTCTCGACGAAAAACGCAGCTGCGAGGAGCGCGGGCGGCTGAAGGACATTCTCGCCGACGTCGCCCCCGAGGCGATGCCCGACGACATTTCGGCCGACGCCGATCCCGCCGCGAACCGGTTCGAAAAGATCATCAATATCAAGGATC
>JAYTXW010000039.1:0-2046 GCA_043742745.1 Sphingomonadaceae bacterium | reverse complement strand
ATCAGCGGCACCCCGGCGTCGATCGCCTCGAGGATCGAATCGGCGGCGAAGGGCGGCGGGACATAGATCACGCTGGCGGTCGCGCCGGTCTTCGCGACGGCTTCCGCGACCGTGTCGAACACGGGCAGGCCAATGTGGGTCGATCCGCCCTTGCCGGGGGTGACCCCGCCAACCATCTGCGTGCCGTACGCCAGCGCCTGCTGGGTGTGGAAGGTGCCGGTTTCGCCGGTCATCCCTTGGGTAATGACCTTGGTGTTGCGGTCAACGAGAATGCTCACTTGGCGAGGCTCCCGTCGATCGCGATGCACGCGTCGAGCAGTTCCTTGACCGCGTCGACGCTGACCTTGAGGCCGGCCTTGTCCTCGTCGTCGAGTTCGATCTCGACGATCTTTTCGACCCCGCCGGCGCCGATCTGGACGGGCACGCCGACATAAAGGCCGTCGACGCCATATTGCCCATCGACCCACGCCGCGCACGGGAGGATGCGCTTCTGATCGTTGAGGAACGCCTCGGCCATCGCGATACCGCTCGCGGCGGGGGCGTAAAAGGCCGAACCGGTCTTGAGCAGCGCGACGATCTCGCCACCGCCGCCGCGCGTGCGCTTGACGATCGCGTCGATCTTTTCGTTCGACGACAGCCCCATCTTGACGAGGTCGGGGACCGGGATGCCGTTGACGGTCGAGTAGCGCACCACCGGGACCATCGTGTCGCCATGCCCGCCGAGCACGAAGGTGTTCACGTCGCGCACCGAGACGCCAAACTCGTCGGCGATGAAGTGGCTGAACCGCGCGCTATCGAGCACACCGGCCATGCCGACAACCATGTGGTGCGGGAGCCCGGAGAACTCGCGCAACGCCCACACCATCGCGTCCAATGGGTTGGTGATGCAGATGACGAAGGCGCCGGGCGCGTTGGCCTTGATGCCCTCGCCGACGGCTTTCATGACCTTCAGGTTGATGCCGAGCAGGTCGTCGCGGCTCATCCCCGGCTTGCGTGCAATGCCGGCGGTGACGATGATCACGTCGGCCCCGCCGATGTCGGCATAGTCGTTCGAGCCGGTGATCCTGGCGTCGAAGCCTTCGACCGGGCCGCACTGCGACAGGTCGAGCGCCTTGCCCTGGGGGACGCCCTCGACGACGTCGAACAGCACGATGTCGCCAAGCTCCTTCTGCGCCGCCAGGTGGGCGAGCGTGCCGCCGATGTTGCCGGCGCCGATGAGGGCGATCTTCTTGCGGGCCATGGAGGTCATGCCTTTCGAAATCTGATTTGCGCGCGCCGGCGACGGGATCCCGAAGCGCGGAATAAGGATGCGGCGTCCGCTTAGCCGCCTCGTCCGGGCGGGGCAACCGCTCGCGTCGTCGTGCAATGAGGAACGATCGCAGGCGCCTCTTGTTCTGTTATCGACTGGGCGAAAATCATGCCCGCACACCACCAGGAGCAATCCGATGAAGATTATTCTCACCCTCGCCGCAGCCGCGGCCGTGGCACTGACCGCCACCCCGGCGCTGGCCGACAAGGGCGGTCATGGCAAAGACAAGGGCAACAGCGGCCAAGAGTGGAAGCATGGCGGCGACCGCGACGACGGCGATCGCGGCTATCGCGACACGCGCTATGGCGACCGCAACCACGGCTATCGCTACAGCAGCGGCTATCGCCATGCCGGTTATCGCTGCCCGCCGGGCCTTGCGAAGAAGCATAATGGCTGCATGCCGCCAGGTCAGGCGCGCAAGTGGGCACAGGGTTCGCGCCTGCCCTACGGCTACAACAGCTATACGCCGTACAACCAGCTCCCGCAGCGCTATGTCGACCAGTATGACCTGGATCCGAACAACCGCTACATCTACCGCGACAACACCATCTATCAGGTCGATCCCAGAACATCGATCATCCAGCGGATCCTCGGCGGACTGATCCGCTAGACTGACAGGAAATGATCAGGCCGCCCGGCTTGCCCCGGGCGGCCTTTTTCATGCTCTATTTCCCGGCAAGATCGCTCAGCAGCAGCTTCCAGTGAACGACGTTCTCGGTCAGCGACTTGACCGGTAT
>JAYTXW010000038.1:0-6720 GCA_043742745.1 Sphingomonadaceae bacterium | reverse complement strand
CATATGCGCGCCGGGACCGACGACGCCCATGAACTCGATCAGATAGTCAATATAATCGTTGAAATCGAACGTGCCGTCGGCGAGCGGCACCAGCTTTGCATCACGCCAGTCGGTGATATACACGTCGTGGCCCGGCAGCATCCGCTCGACCGTGCCGCGCAGCAGTGTTGCGAAATGGCCCGACATCGGCGCGACGATCAGCAACTTGGGATCGTTCCGCCCCGACACCGCGCGGACGAAATGCTTGAGCTGACCGAAGGGCTTCCGCAGGACGACTTCCTCGCTGATCGCCACCGACACCCCGTCGATGATGGTCGCATTCAGGCCAAAGGCGGGCTTGCCGCGCGGCGCGGTGGCATGAGCGAACACTTCGAGCGCGCGGGCGATGACCGGCGACGCCCCGACATAGGCCAACGGGTTCATCGGGCTTAGCAACCAATCCGACGTATGCTTCGACGCCGCCCCGGCTCCGGCAAGCATCGAACGCTGAACTTCATAGGTATTGTAAAGCATAGTGGCCCCGCTGATCGCCCCGAACGATTTGCCGGGTCACGCCGCATAACGCAAGTGCAGCATAAAGCCTAAACACTTCCGTAATGGATCGCAGGCGGCGGCGCGGTTCACGCCGTGGTCAGTCGTATTTATAGGGTCGACGATGACCAGCGCTCACCCGCGATCGACCGCGCCCTGGCAACGGGTGATGTGTCTGCGGCTGCGCAGCTTGCGGTTGCCGCCGTCGCTGCGGGGAGCGCTACGCCGATGATCCTCCATCTTGCCGCGTGGGCGCACGAAGCCAACGGCGACTTCGCGGCTGCCCGCGTTTTGTGTGTAAGCCGCAGCGCTCGCGCCGCAAGACACGGCCATCGTTACCGCGCGCCGACGGATCGAGCGGCGCACCGGCGACCTCACCGCTGGGCTGCGCCTTTTCGACGCAGCTATAGCTCTCGGCCCTGGTTTCGCGGACCCGTGGCTCGAACGATGCTTTGCGCTCGACGCCGGTGGATCGCTGGCGGCAGCGGCGGCGAGTTACACCCGCGCCGGAACGCTCGACCCCGGCTGTGCACCCGCATTCGCCGGCGCGGCATCGGTCGCCGCCCGCACCGGCGACGGCTAGACGCGCACCCTTGCCGAACGGGCGCTGGTGCTGTCGCCCGGCGACGCGGTTGCTGCGCTGGCGCGGGCGACCGTTGATCTTGAAGACGGCAACGAACCGGCCGCTGCCGCCCGGGTGCGCGCGCTCGCGGCACGACCCGACGTGATGCCGAGCGACCGAGCCGCAGCGCTAACCTTGCTCGGCGACGCCCTCGCCAAGCAGGGGGAAAGTACCGATGCCTTCGCGGCATGGCACGCAGCGCACGCCGGGGTCCGTGCCCGCTGCGCCACCACCTCTGCCGGACGCGAGGATCACTGCGCTTTCGTCGAGCGGATCACGTCGGCGATCGACCGGATCGCATCGTCGCCGCCCACTGCCATCGGTCCGGTCGCGAACGAGGCGGCGGGCCACGCCTTCCTCCTCGGCTACCGGCGCTCGGGAACGACCCCGACCGAGAATATCCTCGCGTCGAGCCAAGCCGTGACCGCGCTTGAGGAACGTCCGACGCTTGCCGCCGCCGATGCAGAGTTCCTGACCGACCCCGGCGGTCTCGACCGGCTCGCGCGGCTCGACGCCGCTACGGCCGAACGGTTGCGCACGGCGTATTGGGCGAAAGTCGCGGCAAGCGAAGGCTCGGCAGCGGGGACGGCGGGCGGCACGACCTTCGTCGACATGAATCCGTTGAAGGGCATCAAGCTGCCGATGATCGCGCGACTGTTCCCCGACGCAACCATCGTCGTCATGCGCCGCGATCCGCGCGACACGGTGCTTAGCGCCGTCCGCACCAACTTCAGCATCGGCGCGGCGACCTTCGAGTTCACGGATCTCGTCGCCACTGCACGCCGCTATGATGCCGTCATGCACCTGACCGAAGCCGCCCTCGTTGCCTTCCCCATCCGCGCCCACGTCGTCCGCTACGACGCGCTCGTCGCCGACTTTGACGCAACGGTGGCGGCGCTATGCACGGCGACGGGCATCGCCTGGTCGCCAGCCATGCGCGCGTTCGACGCAACCGCCCGGCGGCGCGGGGTCGCCACGGCGAGCGCGGGGCAGGTCCGGCGCGGCCTGTACGGCGGCGGCGGCGCACGGCGGCGCCACGCCGCCGCACTCGCGCCGATGCTGCCGATGCTGCCGATGCTCGCGCCATGGGTCGAACGCTTTGGCTCCGCACCATGATTGCCGACACGTCGTCGGGGCGCTAGGGCGGAGCGGTGAAGCGACGGGGCAAGCGACAATGCGGACGACGTTGAGGCGGCTGGCGGCCATCGGCGTCGCGCTTGTGACCGTTCCCGCCACCGCTGCCCCGGACAGCGTCCTGACCCTCGAGCGGATTTTCGCGTCACCGTCACTCAGCGGGCCGACACCGCGCGCGGTCAAGCTGTCTCCTGATGGCCGGACGGCGACGCTGCTGAAAGCGCGCCACGATGACCGCGACCGCTATGACTTGTGGGCGGTCGACGTCGCCACCGGCAGTCAGCGGATGCTCGTCGATTCGACGAAGGTTGGCAGCGGCGCGGCATTGTCCGAAATTGAGCGGATGAACCGCGAGCGCGCGCGGATCGGCAATATCAAGGGCATCGCGACCTATAGCTGGGCCCCCGATTCGCGCAGCGTCCTCGTCCCCATCGACGGTGAACTGTGGCTCGCGCAGATCGACGGGAGCGTTCGCCAGCTGACCACCACCGCGACGACGGACGCGCAACTGTCGCCAACGGGACGGTACGCCTCGTTCGTCCGCGACCGCAACGCCTTCACCCTCGACCTTGCAACGGGCAAGGAAGCGGCGCTCAGCCACGACGGATCCGACACGATCGGCTGGGGCGCGCCTGAGTTTATCGCGCAGGAGGAGTTGCACCGCTTCGTCGGAACGTGGTGGTCGCCGACCGACGCGCGCGTGGCGGTCGAGCGTATCGACGAGAGCAAGGTCAAGGTTGTCCGGCGCGCCGCGATCGGGGCCGACGGCACGCGCGTCTTCGCCCAACGCTACCCGGCCGCTGGAACGCCGAACGCGCTTGTCGAACTCTGGGTCATGGCCCCCGATGGCGGCGCGCGCGTCAAGATCGACCTCGGCCCTAACCCCGACATCTACCTCGCCCGCGTCGACTGGGCGGCGGATGGCAGCGCTCTGTTCGTCCAACGGCTGACACGCGATCAAAAGCGCCTCGACCTGCTCAGGGTCGATCCGGCGACAGGCATGAGCCGCGTCGTCCTGACCGACACCGCAAAGACATGGGTCAACCTCAACGATGACTTCCGCGCTCTCGACGACGGGTCGCTGATTGTCGGCTCGGAGCGCAGCGGCTTCGCGCATCTCTACCACGCGGTGAACGGGGCGCTGACCCCGATCACCCACGGTGACTGGGTCGTCGACGGCGTCGCCGGGGTCGATCAGGCACGCCACACCGTGTTCTTCACCGGCTATGCCGACACCGTCCTTGAACGCCACCTCTACGCTGTCGATTATCTCAACCCCGGCCCGCCGCGCCGCATTACCAAAGCCGGTGGCTGGCACGATGTCGTCATGGACAAGGGTGGCACCGCCGCGCTGATCACCCGCGCGACTCCGACGCAGCCGCCGCAGACGTGGCTCGCCGATACGACCGGCAAGCGGGTCGCTTGGATCGAGGAAAACGCCCTCGACGCGACCCACCCCTATGCGCCCTACCTCGCCGCGCACATCGCGCCCGTGTTTGGTACGATCGCCACCGCCGACGGTACCCCCCTCCACTACCGGCTGTTCGTGCCCCCGGTCCCGGGGCCGCACCCGGTCTATTTCACCGTCTATAGCGGCCCCGGCGTCCAGTCGATCGCGCGGACATGGGCGGCTCCGGTGATCCAGCTCCTCGTCCAGCGCGGCTGGGCGGTGTTCCAGGTTGACAATCGTGGGAGCACGCACCGTGGCACGGCGTTCGAGAACGGGTTGTACCACGCGATGGGGACGACCGAAGTTACCGACCAGCTGGCCGCCCTCGACTGGGTCAAGCGCCAGCCGTGGGCCGCGCCCGACAAAGTCGTCGTCAACGGCTGGAGCTATGGCGGCTACATGACACTCAAGCTGATGGAGGCTGCCCCCGACGCCTTCGCCGCAGGCATCTCGGGCGCGCCGGTCACGCGGTGGGAACTGTACGACACCGCCTACACCGAACGCTATCTCGGCGACCCGGCTGGCGACGCCTATGGCCCCAGTAACGCGCTCGCCGACGCCGCGAAGATCGACCGCCCGCTTTTGCTGATTCACGGTATGGCCGACGACAATGTCGTGTTCGAAAACTCGACCGCGCTGGTCGCCACGCTCCAACACGCGAACAAACCGTTCGACCTGATGGTCTACCCCGGCGCGACCCACGCCGCCGAGGGCGTCCACGGAGTGCACATCTGGCAGACGCGGCTGCGCTTCATGGGGCGCATCGCCCCGACGGGATATTGATAATGACGATGATCTGCTCCCTCCCCCCCCGCGCAGCGGAGAGTGGGGAGGGCCGGGGTGGGGGACCCAGGTTTGTAGTTTCACACCACGCTCCCCCACCCCAACCCTCCCCACTCTCCGGCTTCGCCGGGGGGGGAGGGAGCGCGTTCGACGCTCGCGCAGTCTCCCGCTCCCATTCTCAACTCGCTCGCGGCGGGAGCCGGTAGATGGCCATCGCAACGTCAAAGGACGCCGCCCCGCCGTCGCGGCAATTCTCGCGGCTCAAACTGCTGTGGCGCTTTGCCCGCAAATATCCGGCGCAGCTGGCGGCGGCGCTGATCGCGCTGTTCGTCGCGGCGGCAGGCAACCTCATCATCCCCAAGGGCTTCGGACGCATCGTCGACCGCGGTTTCCACGTCGGCAGCGACCCGGCGCTGATCGCCCCGTATTTCTGGCAGTTGCTCGCGGTCGTCGTCGCCCTCGGCCTCGCCACCGCGATCCGCTTTTACTACGTCAGCTGGATCGGTGAGCGCGTCGTCGCCGACCTACGTCGCTCGGTGCAAAGCCACCTGCTCACCCTCGACCCCGCCTTCTTCGAGGAAAACCGCCCGTCGGAGATCGCCAGCCGCCTGACGTCGGACACCGCCGTCATCGAGCAGGTCGTGTCGAGTTCGGCGTCGATTGCGCTCCGCAACCTGTTCACCGGCGTCGGCGCAATCGTCTTGATGGCACAGCAGAGCCTCAAGCTGACCGGGTTCATCGTCCTAATCATCCCCATCGCCATCGTGCCGGTCATCGTCATCGGCCGCCGCGTGCGGACGCTGTCGCGGTCGAGCCAGGACCGCATCGCCGGGGTCGGTGCGATCGTCGCCGAGGTGCTCGGCGCGATCAAGGTCGTCCAGGCATTCACCCAGGAGGTCCGCGAGGCCGCGCGCTTTGGCGACGCGGTCGAGGCGACCTTCGCCGCCGCCAAGCGCCGGATTTTTGCGCGCGCGATCATGACGGCGATCATCATCACCCTGTTGTTCGGCGCGATCGTCGTCATCCTGTGGGAAGGCGCGATCGACGTTATCGGCGGGCGGATGACGGCGGGAACGATCACCCAGTTCGTGCTCTACGCCGCTTTCGCCGCCGGGGCCTTCGGCTCGCTGACCGAAGTCTATGGCGATTTCATGCGCGCGGCAGGCGCGAGCGGTCGGTTGGAGGAGCTGCTGGCCGCCCGCCCCGGGATCGCCGCGCCAGCGAACGCCGTGCCGATGCCGACGCCAGCGCATGGCGCACTCGCGCTCGACCACGTCACCTTCCATTATCCGACGAAGCCCGACGCGCCGGCGGTCATTGATTTCAGCCTCGATATCGCGCCGGGTGAAACCGTCGCGGTGGTCGGGCCGTCCGGCGCCGGCAAGTCGACGCTATTCGCGCTGATCCAGCGTTTCTACGACCCCGAAGCCGGCACGATCCGCATTGACGGCGTCGCGCTGACCGCCGCCGACCCAGTCGACATTCGCCGCCGCATCGCCGTCGTCCCGCAGGAAACCGTCGTCTTTGCCACCAGCGCGTACGAGAATATCCTGTACGGGCGCCCCGACGCGACCGAGGCCGAAGTATGGGCCGCAGCCGACGCCGCCAACGCGAGCAGCTTCCTCCGCGCGTTGCCGCAGGGGATCCATACCTTCCTCGGCGAGGCGGGATCGCGGTTGTCGGGCGGCCAGCGCCAGCGAATGGCGATCGCCCGCGCCGTCCTGCGCGATGCCCCCTTGCTCCTCCTCGACGAAGCGACAAGCGCCCTTGACGCCGAATCCGAACGCCTCGTTCAGAACGCGCGCGAGGCGCTGATGAAGGGGCGCACGACGCTGGTCATCGCCCACCGCCTCGCCACCGTGCGCAGCGCCGACCGCATCGTCGTCATGGACGGCAGCCGCATCGTCGCCCAGGGCAAGCACGACGCGCTGATCGCCGAAGGCGGGCTGTACGCGAAGCTGGCGCGACTGCAGTTCGAGGATGCGGTGTGAATAGAGGTTACGCTCTTCTGCACGGGTTAAAGCCGTGATCCTGAAATTTTTGACGCAGGTCTCTGGAATCTGCTTTGAGATTCCCAAGAATGGTTGGAAATTAGTCTTTATCTACACACTTGCATCAATAGCACTAGAATTTGCATCGTGGTTTTATGAATTCTAGTGTTCCTCTGCAAAGTATATTTTACTCACAGTGTCAATAGTTC
>JAYTXW010000037.1:0-3993 GCA_043742745.1 Sphingomonadaceae bacterium | reverse complement strand
CTGCTGATCAAGAAGGATCTCGCCGACGTTATCGACATCGTCTACCGCCACTGCGGCCAGAAGGAGACGGTGCTGTTCGCCGACGCGATCATGCGGCTGGGCTTTGAAAATGCGTTCAAGGCCGGGATCAGCTTCGGCAAGGACGACATGGTCATACCGCCCGAAAAGACCAAGATGGTCAACGACACGCGCGGCATGGTGAAGGACTTTGAGCAGCAGTATCAGGACGGTCTGATCACGCAGGGCGAGAAGTACAACAAGGTCGTCGATGCGTGGGCGCGCTGCGGTGACAAGGTTGCCGACGCGATGATGCGCGAGATTTCGGCGCGGCCGATCGACGACGCCGGGCGCGAGAAGCCGATCAACTCGATCTACATGATGGCGCACTCGGGTGCCCGCGGTTCGCAGGCGCAGATGAAGCAGCTCGCCGGGATGCGCGGGCTGATGGCCAAGCCGAGCGGCGAGATCATCGAAACGCCGATCATCTCAAACTTCAAGGAAGGACTAACCGTCCTTGAATATTTCAACTCAACTCACGGCGCGCGCAAGGGTCTTGCCGACACCGCATTGAAGACGGCGAACTCGGGTTACCTCACGCGGCGTCTCGTCGACGTGTCGCAGGACTGCGTCGTCATTGAGGATGACTGCAAGACGACCCGTGGCATGACGATGAAGGCGATCGTCGAAGGCGGCAACACGATCGTGTCGCTCAGCGAGCGCATCCTGGGGCGGACCGTCCTCGACGACATCGTCGACGCGAAGACGGGCGAAGTGCTCGCGCCCGCCGGGATGCTGCTGAGCGAAGTCGATGTCGCCAAGATCGAAAAGGCTGCCGTGGCGGAAGTCAAAATCCGCTCGCCGCTGCTGTGCGAGACCAAGAGCGGTGTCTGCGGCACGTGCTATGGCCGCGACCTCGCGCGCGGAACGCCGGTCAACATCGGCGAGGCGGTCGGCGTCATCGCTGCGCAGTCGATCGGCGAACCCGGCACCCAGCTGACGATGCGGACATTCCACATCGGCGGCGCGGCGCAGGTCAGCGAGCAGTCGACCCTCGACGCGCTTGTGGACGGCACGGTCATGCTGCGCAACATGAGCACGATCAAGGACAGCCGCGGGCGCAACATCTCGATGGCGCGCAATGGCGAACTCGTCCTGCTCGACTCCGATGGCCGCGAGCGGTCGATCCACCGCATCGCTTACGGCACCGCGCTGATCCATCTTGACGGTGCGATCGTCAGCAAGGGCGACCGGCTGGCCGATTGGGACCCGTACACCTTGCCGGTCATCACCGAGAAGTCGGGTAAGGTGAAGTATCAGGACATCGTCGAGGGCTTGTCGATGTCGGAAAACGTCGACGACGCGACGGGCATCGCCAACAAGGTCGTCACCGACTGGCGCTCGACGAAACAAAAGGAGGAACTGCGTCCGCGCATCACCCTCCTCGACGATGCGAGCGGCGAGAGCGCACGGTATCTACTTGCGGTCGGGGCGATTTTGTCGGTCAACGACGGCCAGGATGTCGAAGCGGGCGACGTCGTTGCGCGTATCCCGAAGGACGCTGCCAAGACGCGCGACATCACCGGTGGTCTGCCGCGTGTGGCCGAGCTATTCGAGGCGCGTATTCCGAAGGACAACGCCGTCATTGCTCGCATCAATGGGCGAGTCGAGTTCGGCAAGGACTATAAGACCAAGCGCCGGATCAACATCCGTCCCGAGGACGGGTCCGACGTGGCCGAGTACATGATCCCCAAGGGCAAACACGTTTCGGTTCAGGAAGGCGACTACGTTCGCCGCGGCGACTATCTGATTGACGGCAACCCGAACCCGCACGACATCCTCGACGTGTTGGGGATTGAGCCGCTGGCCGAATTCCTGTGCGCCGAAATCCAGGAAGTTTATCGGCTTCAGGGTGTCCGGATCAACGACAAGCACATCGAAACGATCGTTCGCCAGATGCTACAAAAGGTCGAGATCACCAAGTCGGGAGGCACGACCATGCTCGTCGGCGAGCAGGTCGACCGGCTGGAGATGGAGGAGCAGAACGCCAAGCTCGGCAAGGGCGAGGCGCATGCCGAAGGCAAGCCGGTCCTGCTCGGCATCACCAAGGCGTCGCTCCAGACGAAGAGCTTCATTTCGGCCGCGTCGTTCCAGGAAACGACCCGCGTGCTGACCGAAGCGGCGGTCCAGGGCAAGGTCGATACACTGACTGGTCTCAAGGAAAACGTCATCGTTGGGCGTCTGATTCCGGCGGGAACTGGCGCGGCGATGGCGCGGATGCGGGTCACGGCGACATCGCGCGACGCCGCCCTGCGGGCGAGCCAAGCGGCGAAGCTTGAGGCGATGCCGCTGCCACTAGCAGCAGACACCCTTTCGTCACCTCTCGGCGTCGTTGTCGGCTGAACCGTCGACTACGGGTCACGAAAAACCCCCGCCGGAGCAATCCGGTGGGGGTTTTTGTTGATCGCCGCCGAAACGATGCACCCGATTCCAATTCCGCGCGTTGCCCAACCAAAGTCATAATGCCCACGTATCTATCTCATCACGATCCAAGAGGATGCTGCCCGGTGCGCCCAAATCAGCTTCGCGTCGCGCTCTTTTCCGGCAACTACAACTATCAGCGCGACGGCGTGAACAATGCGCTCAATCGGCTCGTTGGCTACCTCGAACGTCAGGGCGTCGCTGTGCGCGTGTACTCGCCGACGAGCGACACGCCGGCTTTCCCGCCGACCGGCACGCTTATCCCGGTCCCCTCGGTTCGCATCCCGGGACGTGGCGACTATCGCTTCGCGTACACGTTCGACGCCGAGACGCGGCGCGACCTCGAAGCGTTTGCGCCGAACCTGATCCATCTATCGGTCCCCGACCGCCTCGCTTTCTTCGTCAAGAAGTGGGCAATCGGGCGGGGGATTCCGGTTGTTGCGTCGGTTCACACGCGCTTCGATACCTATCTTAGCTATTACGGAATGCCTGAATGGGTCGACGCGATCCTCGGCGATGTCATGCGGCGGCTGTATGCCGATCTTCCCGTTGTCTATGCTCCGTCGGAGAGCATGGCCGACCAGCTCCGCGCCGACGGGATGCACGACAATATTAAGATCTGGAGCCGCGGCGTCGACAAGGATGTGTTCAATCCCGAGCGGCGCTCGCTCGAGTGGCGGCGCGGGCTGGGCATTGGCAACGATGAGCGCGTCATCGCCTTTGTCGGACGGCTGGTGATGGAAAAGGGCCTCGATATCTTCGCCGACGCGGTCGACCGGCTTATTGCCAACCGTGTCGCCCACCGCGTGCTGATCGTCGGCGACGGACTTGCCCGCGAGTGGGCGGAGGCGCGGATGCCAACCGCGATTTTCACCGGCCAGCTTGCCGGGGGCGACCTCGCTCGCGCCTATGCGTCGTCGGATATGTTGTTCAACCCGTCGACGACCGAGACATTTGGCAATGTTACGCTCGAGGCGATGGCGTGCGGCCTGCCTGTCGTCGGGGCCGACGCGACCGGTACGCGCAGCCTCGTCCACCACGGCATATCGGGGATGCTGGTGACGCCCGACGATATTGGCGGCTATGCGGCGGCGTTGACGACGTATCTGACCGACGATCGCGCCGCGGCAATGGCAGGTGAGGCGGGGCTCGCGCTCAGCCGTCGGTACGAATGGGATGAGATCAACCAGACGATGCTCGACAATTACCTGACGACGGGTGCCGCCCCAATGGTAACCCCGCCGTCGGTCTTCACCCCAATCGTCGAGCGCGTCGTCACGCGGCTTCGCACGGCGGCCTGAGCCGCGCGGCGGGTCGCGGTGACGTCAGGTAGTCCGGCAGACCCACTGGAACCAAACCGGCTTATGAGCTATATATGCGCTGCGTCCCGGTAACGGGTAGCTATGGCGATAAATAGTATCGTGAACTAGGCACAGCGGACCCGGGGGCGGTACCCGGCGGCTCCACCATTCGACTCCTGGTTGTTGCAGGGGATGTATGGGGCCGAAATAGGAT
>JAYTXW010000036.1:0-6167 GCA_043742745.1 Sphingomonadaceae bacterium | reverse complement strand
CTGCCCGGCGCCCCAGCCGGTGTAGCCGAGCGCGCACAGCCACCGCGTCGGTCCCTTGCCAGTTGCGATCGCTTTCAAGACATCGACCGTCGACGTCAGCCCCCAGCGTTGGCCGCCAAGGCTGCCGACGCTGATCGTCGCCTGCCCAGCATAATCGGGGCTATGGAGAACAAAGCCGCGCGCCGTTTCGACCGGGCCGCCCGACATCACCGGCGCATCGGGGGTCACGCCGGGGTCGACGTCGAGCTGCCGCATCAATTCGCGGACGGTCAGGCCGGTGTGGAGCCGGTTGACCATCAGTCCAAGTGCGCCATCGTCATCGTGGACGCACATCGCGATGACCGCGCGTTCGAAGCGCGCATCGCCAATGCCGGGCATCGACAACAAGAGCTGGCCTACAAGATAACGCGGGTCGGTCACCGCGCTATCCTTACGCCGCCTCGCTGGACGGCGGCAATGCGCCCCGCTATCGCAGACCCGCAATCCGAAGGAGACGCGATTATGACGATCAAAGTGGGCGATGCCGTGCCAAGCGCGACGCTGATCAAGGCGACCGAAGCTGGGCCGCAGCCGATTTCGACCGAGGCGCTGTTCGCGGGCCGCACCATCGCCTTGTTCTCCGTCCCCGGCGCCTTCACTCCGACGTGCTCGGCGAAGCACCTGCCCGGCTACATCACCAACGCCGCCGCGATGAAGGCCGCTGGCGTCGACGAAATCGTGTGTGTCGGCGTCAACGACGCCTTTGTCATGGGCGCGTGGGGGCAGAGCGCCGGAGCGGCGGGCAAGGTGACGATGGTCGCCGACGGTAACGCCGACTTCGTCACCGCGCTCGGCCTGACGATGGACGGCAGCAAGTTCGGCATGGGGACGCGCGGCCAGCGTTTCTCGATGCTGGTCAAGAACGGCGTCGTCGAGCAGCTCAACATCGAAGATCCCGGCGCGTTCAGCGTGTCATCGGCCGAACATCTGATGGGGCAGCTTGCGTAGGCGGAAGCCTGTGCCGTCCCTCTCCCCCGCCCGCCCACCCAAGGATTATGCTGGAAGGGTGGCCGGGCAGGGGAGCGGGATGGCACAGGCTCCTCTCGTTACGAGCGCGCTACTACCGGGGCGAACCCCGCCATCATGTCGAACAGCCGGTCGCGGTCGCTGCCGCGCAGCGAGACCAGCGCCATCTCCGGCCCGTCGCCGACGAGAATTTCGCGCGTGCCCGCAGCGATTCCCGACAGGATCGTTGCCGCCGCGCTTTCGGGGCTGATCCCCGCCTCGATATCGGCATCGCTGCGCCCACGCGTCGAGCCGTCGCCCTGCACCGCGTTCGTCGCGACGTTGGTTCGGACGAACCCCGGGCAGACGACATGGACCGCGACACCGTATTGGACGATCTCCGCACGGAGCGCGTCCGACCAGCCGACGAGCGCGTGCTTTGCCGCGCAATAGCCCGTTCGCAACGGTGAGCCGATCTTGCCCGCGACCGACGCGATGTTGACGATGCCGCCGCTGCCGCGCGCAACCATCGCCGGCAGGACGAGCTGCGTCAGCCGCAGCGGCGCAAAGAAATCGACCTCCATGACAGTACGATAAACGTCGAACCCGGTATCGAGCGCGAGGCTGCGCTGTGAAATCCCGGCGTTGTTGACGAGGATGTCGACCGGCCCGGCGTCGGCGGCAATATCGGGGAGCGCGGCAAAATCGGTCGTTTCAAAGGCAATCGTCTGCGACCCCGGACACTCAGCGGCGACGGCGGCAAGTGCGGCGGCGTTGCGCCCCGACAGGATGACGCGCGCGCCGTCGGCAGCGAAGGCCCGCGCGAGCCCGGCACCGATGCCCGACGATGCGCCGGTAATCCACACGGTTTTGTCGGCAAAACGCATGTCAGCCCCCCATCGCCCACAAGTTCGGGCCCCCGGCGAGCGGGTGGAGCCACGTCGCCGCGACGAACAGGGCGATACCGCCGATCAGCGCGGTCCAGCCGGGCATCGCCACGCCGCGCCCGAACGGCACGAAGCTCGTCGCCGCCTCGTGTGCCGCCCATGCCGCGCCCATCTGGCCGCGCTTTTTGCCGTCCTGCAGCCGCGCGCCAA
The DNA here is from genome assembly GCA_043742745.1 of Sphingomonadaceae bacterium. GTDB lineage: Bacteria > Pseudomonadota > Alphaproteobacteria > Sphingomonadales > Sphingomonadaceae > Polymorphobacter_B. Next base: position 4,086 of record JAYTXW010000036.1, on the reverse strand, counting down.
CGATGGCGAGAATGAATATGGCGGTGCTCAGCGCAACGTCGCGCCCCGTCCCGCCGAGCGTCGCGTGGACCACTGCCCATAACGCAAATGCCCACATCATCGGATGGCGGGTGATCCGCTGAACGCCGCGCGGCCCTCCCGATGGTGCGGGCATCCCCATCAGGGCCGGGTTCGGCGCCGTGACCGAGCCGACGAACAGAATCATCGCAAACAGCATGACGACGGCGGCGACGGGCCACGCCCACGCCGGCGCGCTCCACCAGACGTCGACCGGCGCGCGCCGCCATGCCCACACCGACCAGCCCAGCGTGGCGGCGGCGATCAGCGAATAGACCCCCGCAAAGCCCCCGGCGCCAACCCGCGCAACGAGTGGCGCGCGGAACGGGTGCGACAGGAGAAAATGGCTCCCGACGAAGGACACGAGCGCGATGATAAGAAGGGTCATCTTCCTGCTCCCTCCCGCCATGCCATGATGAGGAGGGTCATACTGCTCTCTCCCCCCCGGCGAAGCCGAGAGTGGGGAGGGCCGGGTTGGGGGCACTGAGTCGCCATGCGGCAGCCAACCTCCCCCCCCCCTGGCCCTCGCCACTCTACCGCGCCGAGAGGCGCGGTAGAGTGGCGAGGGAGCAGGAACATCACGGCCGATACGCCAGCGGCAGTGCGTCGTGCTGGAGCCGCAGATACCGGTCACGCAATTCAGTCTGCCGCGACGTGATCGGCTGGACCACCCCATCGATCAGCACCGTGACCGGCGCGCTCGTCAGCTCAAGCGGATCGCCGTCCCACACGACGATGTCGGCGCGCTGGCCGATCGCGATCGTCCCGGTGTCGGGCATCCCGAAGATTTCGGCGGGGTTGCGCGTGATCAGGCTGATTGCCTGGTCGCGCGTCACGCCGACGCCGCCGGGCATCCGCCCCTGCGCGACGAGGTTGGCGGCAAGCTGGGTGACATTGCGCGGCTGGTTCGTCGATTCGCCCCCCGAATTGCCGAGCCCGACGAGGACCCCGGCGGCGACCAATCGCCCGACGTTCGATTTGGTCGACGCGAGCGTCTCGAACGCATCGGGCAGGTCGTCGATCGCGCTCGTGATGACCGGCACCCGCGCGGCGGCGATGCGGTCGGCGACGGTCCACCCCTCACGCGCGCCGAACAGGATCAGGTGGAGTTTCGGGAAATCCGTCTTGAGCGCGAGGACGCTGAGAATATCCGACCCGCGCTCGACGTGGACGACGAGGGGTTGGGTGCCGTTGACGACCGCGACGAGCGCGGCGGTGTCGGCGCGTTGATACACGTTTTCGTGCGCGTCCCCCTCACGGCCGCGCCGCGCGGCGAAGCGCTGGGCTTCGTCGAGGGCATTGCGGAACAGTGCGAACGACGCGGTCCGGCTCCCCCCCGCCGCTTCGGCTCCGTTCTCGCCGAGTTCGACGAGCTGAAACGCGCGGCCACGCACAACAACGTCGGGACCATCGCGCAAGGCGATCAGCGCGCCCTGACCGGCAAAAATATCGCGGGTCGCCTCGGGTGCAACAACGGCGCGGGTGACGCCCCCGGCCCGCGCGACCGCAATGCCGCCGTCGCGCCCGTTGATCGCGGGCACGACATCGAGCGAGGCCGAAAACGGCGACTTCGCCGCGCGGGTGTCGTTCGCTTGCGCGACGCCGCCGATCTCGTCGATGCCGAGGTCGCTCATCCCGACGACGAGGCCGGGGGTCACCGTCTTGCCGCCTGCATCGATGATCGTCGCGCCCGCCGGGGCCGCGCCGCTGCCGACGCTGCGGATGCGCCCGCCGTCGACGACGATCGTCGCGTGATCAATGGTGGCCCCCGCGCCGGTCATCACGGTGGCGTTGGTGATGGCGATGGGGGCAGCGTGGGCGGCCCCCGCGAGCAGAGCGGTGGCGAGAATGAGCACGCGCTTCACTTCACGTCTCCCGCGCCGGGCTGGCCGAGTTCGAAATCGGTCTTCGGCCGGCGCGCCGGGTCGGCGGAGTCGTACATCAGCGCGCCGTCGATCCACACCCGTTCGGGCCGCGAATAGACGCTCAACGGGTCGCCGTTCCACAGGACGACATCGGCCATCTTGCCGGGTTCGAGGCTGCCGGTTTGCTTGTCGATGCCAAGCCCCTTCGCCGGGTTGAGCGACAGCCACGTCCACACGACTTCGGGCGGGACGACGATCCCCGCACGCCGTCCGGCCGCCATCGCCTTTGCCGCTTCCTGGTTCAGCCGCTGGATGCCGTTGGCGTCGTCGGAGTGGACGATCGCGCACGCCCCGGCGTTGTGGACGAAGGCGATATTCTCGCGGATGCCGTCATAGCTTTCGAGCTTGAACCCCCACCAGTCGGCCCACATCGCCGAGCAGATATTCTCCGCGCGGAGCAGGTCGGCGATCTTGTAGCTTTCGACAGCGTGGTGGAACGCACTGACATGATAGCCGAATTCCTTCGACATCGCGATGACGTTCGCCATTTCATCGGCGCGGTAGCAATGGTTCTGGACGAGGATGTCGCCGTTCAACACCCCCATCAGCGTGTCGTTGGCGAGCTCGCGGCGCGGCGCGTCGGTCGGCTTGGCGGTCCCGGCCTCGGCCTTTTTCGTATAGTCGTCCCATTTGCGCTTGTAGACGACGGCGTCGGACCAGACCTGGCGGTCGACGGCGATATTCCCCATCCGCGTCGCGGGCGATTGGCCCTTGCCACCATAGACGCGCTTGGGGTTTTCGCCGCACGCCATCTTCAGGCTCGGCTTGGCGCCGGGGAACTTCATGTCCTGCGCCGTGCGGCCGAGCACATTCTTGACCGTGACGCCGCGCCCGCCGAACAGGTTCGCCGAGCCGGGGAGGATGTGGAACGTCGTCACCCCACCGGCAAGCGCGCGGGTGAACCCCGCGTCCTGCGGCCATACCGAATGTTCGGCCCAGACGTCGGCGGTGTTCGGGCGGGTCGCCTCGTTGCCGTCGCTGACCGCCTGCACCTGCGGGCTCGGATAGTCGCCGAGGTGGCTGTGGATGTCGATGATGCCCGGCGTGACGAAGCGGCCCGCCGCCTCGATCACCGTCGCCCCGGCGGGGACCGTGACCGCCGCGCCGACCTCGGCGACCTTGCCGTTTTCGAGCCGGACCATGCCGGGGGCGAACTTATGCCCCGCGCCGTCGTACACCGTCGCGCCGCGAATCACCGTCGTGACGCCGGGATAGGGGTGGTACGTCGATGGGAACGGATCGGTTGGAATGCTGACGATTTCGGACGGCGACGACGGCTTGTCGGACGCCGTCTTGACCGGCGGCTTACCGGCACACGCGGCGACGGCGAGAAGCGCGAGGGGGAGCAGACGCCGCATCAATCGACGCCGTGCATCAGGCGCTTCAGCGGGAACGACAGCACGAGCAGCAGTACGCCGATGCCCGCCGAGATCTCGCCGATCGTCATGAACACCCCGGCATAAGTATCGAGGCTGACCTTCAAATTGGTCACCTCGCCGCCGACGGTGGCGACGCTCGCGACCTGCGCGACGATGCCGCCGATATATTGCGCGACCGAGATCGACAGGAACCACACCCCCATCATCATGCCGACGATCCGCGCGATCGACAGCTTGGTGATCATGCTGAGGCCGACCGGCGAGATGCACAGCTCTGCCATCGAATGGATCAGGTACAGTCCCGCGAGCCACCAGATCGCCACCTTATACCCCGCATCGGCGAACGCCGTTCCCCACACAAGGAACAGGAACCCCGCGCCGACGCCGACAAGGGCAAGGCCAAACTTGACCGGAATGCCCGGCTCCATGCCACGCCGCGCCAGCGCCGCCCACATCGCGGCGAAGATCGGGGCGAGGATGACGATGAAGATCGCATTGAAGAACTGCGTCTGCCCGGCCGAAATGCTGAACAATCCGAAGATCGACAGGTCGGTGTTGCGGTCGGCGAACAGCGTCAGGCTCGACCCCGCCTGCTCGAACAGCGTGAAGAAGGTGACGTTGAAGACGATAAGCACCATCGCGGCGACCATCATCTGGAACTCTTGGCGGGAGCCCGCGCGGTACGACCAGATCAGGATGCCGGGGACCGCGACGATGAACGTCAC
>JAYTXW010000035.1:0-14697 GCA_043742745.1 Sphingomonadaceae bacterium | reverse complement strand
GATAACATCGACCTCGCCGAGGACCGTGAGGCGTTTGCCGCACTTGTCGAGCGCCTCGGCCTTCGCCAGCCAAACAACGGCATCGCCACCAGCCGCGAGCAGGCGGCCGAAATCGCCGCGCGCGTCGGCTACCCCGTCCTGATGCGCCCATCATTTGTACTCGGTGGACGCGCCATGGAGGTCGTCGAAACTCCTGCCGGGCTCGATGCCTACCTCCGCGACAACGCAGCGGCGCTCAGCGGTGGCCCGGTATTGATCGACCAATATCTGCGCGACGCGGTCGAAGTCGACGTCGATGCGCTCGCCGATGCGTATACCGTGTTCGTCGCGGGCGTCCTCCAGCATATCGAGGAGGCTGGGGTTCACTCGGGCGACAGCGCGTGCTCGATTCCACCGCACAGCCTCAGCCGCGAAATTGTCGCCGAGATTGAGCGGCAGACGGCCCTGCTGGCCCGCGCGCTCGATGTCCACGGACTGATGAACATCCAATTCGCCGTGAAAGATGACCAGGTCTACCTCATCGAGGTCAACCCGCGCGCGTCGCGGACCGTGCCGTTCATCGCCAAGGCGACCGGCATCCCGATCGCCAAGATCGCGGCACGAGTGATGGCGGGCGAGAGCCTCGCCAGCTTCAATCTCAAGCGCCCCGCGTGGACGCACGTTGCGGTCAAGGAGGCGGTGTTCCCGTTCGCGCGCTTCCCCGGCACCGATCCCGTCCTTGGGCCAGAGATGAAATCGACCGGCGAGGTCATGGGCATCGACGCCGATTTCGCGATGGCGTTCGCCAAGGCGCAGCTGGCTGCAGGCACCGTCCTGCCGATGTCGGGAACGGTGTTCCTGTCGGTCAAGAACAGCGACAAGACGGTCATCCTCGACGCCGCGCGGGATCTGGTCGGCATGGGCTTTGACCTGATCGCGACCGACGGCACCGCGCGCTACCTGGAAGATGATGGCATCGCCGTCGCCCGCGTTAACAAGGTTCAGCAGGGCCGCCCGCATATCGTCGACCGGATCAAGGACGGCGGCGTCGCGCTGATCGTCAACACCACCGAAGGCGTCCAGTCGATGAAGGACTCGGCGTCGATCCGCGGCTCGGCGCTATATGGCAAAGTCCCGTACTATACGACTGCGTCGGCGTTCAACGCGGCGACGCAAGCGATCGCCGCGCTGAAATCACGACCGCTTGAAGTGCGCTCGCTCCAGTCATACTATTCTGCGTTCGATTAGCGACCCGACCGAGACATCACCGTTAGCGGTCGGTCCTTCCACCGGGCGCACCGCGTTGTACAGGAAAGTGATTAATGGCCACCGCCGACAAGTATCCGATGCTCGCCGAAGGACACGCCGAGCTGATGGCGACGCTGCGTAACCTCAAAGAGGTCGAGCGCCCGAAGAACGTCGAGGACATCGAAACCGCGCGCGCTCACGGCGACTTGTCGGAAAACGCCGAGTATCACGCCGCCAAGGAGCGCCAGGGGCACATCGAAGCGCAGACGATGGACCTTGAGGACAAGTTGGCGCGCGCCGTCGTGATTGATCCGAAGACGCTGTCGGGCGACAAGGTCGTCTTTGGCGCAACCGTCGGCCTGCTCGACGAGGACGACAAACCGATCACGTACCAGATCGTCGGCCAGACCGAGGCCGACGCCAAGCGCGGGCGGATTAGCTATTCCTCACCGCTCGGGCGCGCACTGATCGGGCGGCGGCCCGACGAGGAAGTCGAGGTGGCGACGCCATCGGGCGACAAATATTACACGATCGCGAAGGTCGAATTCATTTGAAGCCTGAAGGCGGGTTCGGCGGTGCATCGTTTGCGCCGCCGTCTCCTGTCGTCACTTACGCGGTCATCGCGGTCTGTGTCGTCGTCCAGGTCGCGATCGCTTTAGGCGGCGAAGCATTCGGCGATACGGTCGTCCGCCACGCTGGGCTCATCCCGGCGCGATTGGTCGGCGGCATAGCCGGCCTGACCGGCGACCTGCCGCCGGTTCTGACGCTCTTGACCGCGTTGTTTCTCCACGCCGGCTGGGTCCACCTCATGGTTAACCTGTCGTTCCTGCTGTGGGTCGGGCGACACGTCGAAATGGTGGCGGGACCGCTTCGCTTTATGATCCTCTATTTTGTCGGCGGCATTGCCGGAGGATTGCTCCATGTCGCCGTTGACCCGGCGGCACTGGCCCCCGTTGTCGGTGCAAGCGGCGCGATTGCGGCGGTGTTCGGAACTTATGCAATGCTGTTCGCGCGTCGCCGGGTCGCGACGCAGCGCGTCTTGGGAGTGACCATTCCGGGGGGGCTGCTAACGGCCTCATGGTATCTGGCGACATGGGTAGGGCTCCAGTTCCTCACCGCGTTGGCGCTCAACAGGGGGACCGGCGGTATCGCAATTTGGACCCATATCGGAGGGTTTGTCGTCGGACTGCTCGCAGCACGCCCGCTGGCGCGGCGCTTTCTTTAAGCCGGAACGTCCGGCTCGAGCATCCGGTGGAGATGGACGACAACGTACTTCATCGCAGCGTCGTCAACGGTGCGCTGGGCGTTCGATCGCCACGCGGCTTCGGCGCTGGCATAATCGGGGAAGATACCGACGACGTCGAGCTTGCTGGGGTCCTCGAAGTTGAGGGTGCGGGGATCGGTGACACGACCGCCGAAAACGAGGTGAAGCAGGCTCATCCCCCGGCGTGTAGCGCGGCATATTCCGCCTGAACAGCCGCCATCGTCGCGCCTGCCCAGTCCTCGAACGCGCTGCCGTCCCATGCGCGATGATCGCCAACGGCGTACGCGAGGGCGTTGCGATAATAAAATAAAGCATTCAGCCGATTGGCGATCCAGTTATTGGCGGTGCGAATGACCTTGGCAGGCGACCCGACGACGACCGAATTCGGCGGAACGACGGTCCCGTCACGGACATAAGCGTGCTGGCCGACGATCGAATTGTCGCCGATGACCGCGCCGCCATAGACCGTTGCGTTTATGCCGACCAAGACATGGTCGCCGATCGTGCATCCGTGAAGTGTGGCGTGGTGGGTGATCGAACAATGCGTGCCGACAACCACCGGCCTGCCGGGGTCGGTATGGACCATCACGAAGTCTTGCACGTTGGAGTATGCGCCGATGTTGATATGTGCAGCCTCGCTCCGCATAACGGCGTTGCACCATACCGAACTTCCTTTGCCGAGGGTCACGCGACCATAAAGCTGCGCGCTTGGGTCGATATATGCAGCCCCGGCCGTGTCGAGCAGCGCGTTGGTCATTGCCCTCTCACGCGGTGCGCGCGTTCGACGACTTCATCATCGCGACGAGGGCGTCGAACCCGTTCTTAGCGATGTAGGCCGAAAAGTCGGCCTCCTGTGTAAGGCTCATATTGACGCCAGAGACGGTGACATTGTCGATGAGCCATTTGCCGCCGGCCGCCTTCTCGACCAGCCAAATGATGTCGAGTTCCTTTTTGCCAGGCACGACGATGTGCGAAAAGACATCGACGTTGCCTGTCGGCCCGTGCGCCTGCGTCCGCACCACCTTCACGGTCGCGTCGCCATAGGCAATCAGGCGATCGGCGTAGATGTTGACGACGTAGTCGGGCAGCGCCGCCTGATACGCCGCCAGCTGCGCAGGCGTGATCTGGTTGCGATATCGCCGGATCAACTTCGCACCGGCTGTTTCGACCGCGAAATTATCTTTGAGCAAGCCTCGGAATTTGGCCTTGGTTGCCGACTTCGACTGATTTTCTTTGAGGACGGCAAAAACCTTGTCGGCCAGGTTCGAGATAAACTGACCTGCCGCCGTAGTTTCTGCCGACGTTGCCGCGCCGCCGGCCGCCACCTCCGCCGACACCGCCGCGGGAACTGCTCCCACTAACACTGCCGCCATCATCACAATCATCGCGCGCCGCATCATTCATTCCCGGACCATTGCCGCACCCGCATGGCGTCCATCAGGTGAACGCGGCGTGACCGGGCGAAGCAAGGCCCCGCCCGCTGCCATCAATACCGCCAAGACCGATGCCGTCAGGCGCTCGGTGATGCCCGCGGTCCCGCCGGCGAGCGTCAGGTGGCGAGCATCGAATTCGCGTTCGGCGGTGGCAACCGCAGCCTCACCAGCGGCGCTCAGGCGTGCGCGGGCCTCGCCAAACAAATCGGTTTCTACTTTACTGACACGCACCAGCGCGCCGACGAGGGCACCGGCCGCCAACCCGACCGCAAGAACGGCAAGGGGGTTGTCGCCGACCGTGACGGCCGCTTCGTGCTGCATAGCGTCCAGCTGCGCGCGCGCCTTGCCGACCGGCGGCTCACCTTCGGCCAGATTAGCGGCGTAACTGTCGTCATAATCGGCATAAGCTGCATAAGCATCACCGTACTCGACCTTGGCGCGCGCAACCCGGCTGCTGGCAAGAACGCCGACCCCCACCGCCAAGCCGACCGCGCCCAGAACAAGCGGGTGGCTAGCGGCGGCATCGCGAACCGACGCCGCGGCCCGCGACCGCGCCGTGTTGAGCGAGTCAAGCGCGCCGTCGACCAGCGCCTTGGGCGACAGGCGCTCCTGCAGGCTATCGATCGTGGACGCAATCCGGTCGCGGGTCTGGGCCGCTTCGGCCTCGTAGAGCGTGGCTTCACTGGGCATCTAATCGTTTCCTGCAATGGCTTGAGCGTCCCGTCGCAGCGACGCAACGGCCCTGTCGGGGGCGACGCGCGTAATCTGCAACTTCCGTCCGCCGCTGGCGACGAGTGCTCCACCGATAACGAGTGTTACCCCGCCGACGATGATAGCGGCCCAGCCCGCGCCGAAAACCGGCGTCAAGAAGCCGACAGCGGCAGCAAGCAGCGTGAACATCGCACCGAGGAGAAGCACTCCACCGACTGCGATCAGCATCGCGCCGTTTTTTGCGGCGGCGACGTTCTCGCGCACCTCGGCCTTAGCAAGGCGGATTTCGGTCCGCACCAGAAAGTTGGCGTCATCGACAAGGCTTCGCAACAGGTCAGTGATCGAGGGGTCCGTTGGAACGGGCGGCATCACCGGCCCGACCGGGCGATACGTGCGACGACGAAGCCGGTGGCAACGGCAAGACCGACCGCAAGCGCGGGGTTGGACCGGACGAGGCTGCGGGCATCGTCGACGAGTTCGTCGACTGATTTATGCTCGACCGATGCCGCCCATCCGGCTACCGAATCGGCGGCCCCATGGACATATCCGGCCAATGGCGCCGCTCCGTTCCCTTCGAGCTTTGCCGCAATGTCGCGCACCGTGTCGGCGAGTCCGCCAAGGGTCGAAGCCACCTGCGCCTTGCTCTCGCCGACGATCGATTTTACGCCCGTCGTCGCTTTGGCGACCTGGCTCGCCGCATCGAGTGCGCCGGGGGCGGAGGCGATCGCGGGCATTCCCGCCGAGGTCGTATCGCTGGTCATTCACTGGCCTTTCGTCGGGGGCGCGCAGGCCCGGATGATTTGGCTTTCCAACGTCACACGCTTAACCCGGTTCCGCCGTCGCGCAAGTCCGTGACGGCAGCGAAGAGATTGGGTGGTTGCAAGGCGCGATACGCTGCGGCGTTGTCGCCGCGCGTCACAGCGGCTACGACGCCGCCGCGACCCTTCGGAGCTGCCGCCATGACCGCCATTGTCGACATCCACGCCCGTCAGATTCTCGACAGCCGGGGCAACCCGACGGTTGAGGTTGAAGTTGTCCTTGAAGACGGCAGCGTTGGGCGCGCCGGGGTGCCATCGGGAGCGTCAACCGGCGCACATGAGGCGGTCGAGCTGCGCGACGGCGATCCGGCTAAATACGGCGGCAAGGGCGTTCTCAAGGCGTGTGCGGCGGTCAACAATGAGATCTTCGACGCGCTCAGCGGCATGGATGCCGAGGACCAAGGCGACATCGACGCGGCGATGATCGAGCTCGACGGGATGCCGAACAAGGCGCGGCTGGGCGCGAACGCGATCCTCGGCGTCAGCCTTGCGGTGGCGAAGGCGGCGGCGGACGCGCGTGGCATCTCGCTTCACAAGTACGTCGGCGGGGTGTCGGCGCACGTTTTGCCGGTGCCGATGATGAATATCATCAACGGCGGGGCGCACGCCGACAACCCGATCGATTTTCAGGAATTCATGATCATGCCCGTCGGCGCGGACACGCTTGCCGACGCCGTGCGCTGGGGGGCGGAAATCTTTCACACGCTCAAAAAGCGACTGTCCGACGCCGGCCTGTCGACGTCGGTCGGTGACGAAGGTGGGTTTGCCCCCAACCTCGCGTCACCCGCAGTCGCACTCGATTTCATCATGGCGTCGATCGAAGCGGCGGGCTACCGCCCCGGCGACGACGTGATGCTCGCGCTCGATTCCGCCGCCACCGAATTCTACCACGACGGCGCCTATGTGTTGACTGGAGAGGGGCGCACCCTCACCGCCGACGAAATGGTCGCCTATTACGCCGAACTCGTTGCCAGATATCCCATTCTGTCGATCGAAGACGGCATGGCCGAAGACGATTTCGCCGGGTGGAAAGCGCTGACCGACCGGCTCGGCGCGACGCACCAGCTAGTCGGCGACGATCTGTTCGTGACCAATCCCAGCCGCCTGCGCGACGGCATCGGGCGCGGCCTCGCCAATTCGCTGCTGGTCAAGGTCAATCAGATCGGCACGCTGACCGAGACGCTGCAGGCGGTCGAGATGGCGCACCGCGCGCGCTACACTTGCGTCATGTCGCACCGGTCGGGCGAGACCGAGGACGCGACGATCGCCGACCTCGCCGTCGCGACCAACTGCGGCCAGATCAAGACCGGCAGCCTCGCGCGTTCCGACCGGCTCGCAAAGTACAACCAGCTGATCCGCATTGAGGAAGAGCTCCGCGACACCGCGCGCTATGCCGGGCGGGCAATATTGCGTTGACGGGCAATGACATCGGCGTCTGCAGCAAACATCGGCGCGTCACGAAGGCCTTGAGTTGCCAGCCGTAAAATGGTGTAGATAACAAATGTTCGACCGCGTCCGTCCGTTTGCACTCGCCCGCGCGGCAATGCTGCCGACAGCGTGTATCATCATCATCGTGTATTTCGCGGTTCACGCCGTCACGGGTAACACCGGATTGATCGCATGGCAGGGCTATAAGGCACAACACGCGGCGGTTGCGGCCGAGGCGGCGCGCGTCGCGGCGGACAAGGCTGCGCTCGCACGACAGGTCGCCCTGCTCGATCCGCATCACGTCGATCGCGATCTCGCCGATGAACTTGTTCGGCGCGATCTTGGTGCGATACGTGCCGATGAGGTTATACTTCCACTCCCGGACGCCAAATAGGCGCGTTAGACTGTTGCTCGTTGCTTGTATCGGCGTATAGGCTTGCGTTGCGAATTACCGGGAGCCGCGCCGCATGGCCAAGTCAACCGCCGCCGCCGAACCAAAGTCTCCGGTACGAGATCGTCCGAAAACGCCGGAACGGTACGCTGCGACCAACGCTCAGCTTCTCGCGTTCTACCGCGAGATGCTGCTGATCCGCCGTTTCGAGGAGCGTGCCGGACAGATGTACGGCATGGGCCTGATCGGCGGCTTCTGCCACCTCTACATCGGGCAGGAGGCGGTCGTCACCGGTGTGCAGTCGGCGCTCAACAAGACCGACAGCGTCATCACCGGCTACCGCGAGCACGGCCACATGATTGCCGCCGGGATTGACCCGCGTGTCGTCATGGCCGAACTGACCGGGCGGCACGCCGGGATCAGTAAGGGCAAGGGCGGGTCGATGCACATGTTCTCGGTCGAACACGGCTTCTACGGCGGCCATGGCATTGTCGCCGCACAAGTCCCGCTCGGCACCGGCCTTGGCTTCGCGCACAAGTACAAGAACGACGGCGGGTTGGCGGTGACCTATTTCGGCGACGGCGCGTCGAACCAGGGGCAGGTCTACGAAAGCTTCAACATGGCCGAGCTGTGGAAGCTGCCGGTCATCTACGTCATCGAAAATAACCAGTACGCAATGGGCACCAGCGTCAACCGCAGCTCATCCGAAGACCAGCTGTTCCGCCGCGGCGAGAGCTTCCGCGTCCCCGGCCTCCAGGTCGATGGCATGGACGTGTGCGAGGTCCGCGGGGCAACGCAAGTCGCCGTCGACTGGGTTCGCAGCGGCAAGGGGCCGATCCTGCTCGAAATGAAGACGTATCGGTACCGCGGCCACAGCATGAGCGACCCCGCCAAGTACCGCAGCCGCGAGGAAGTCGCCGCGATGCGAGAGAAGAGCGACCCGATCGAGCATTGCAAGCGCGACATCCTCGCCGCCGGAGCCGCCGACGAATCCGCGCTCAAGGACCTCGAAAAGGAGGTCCGCGCGATCATCGCCGACGCCGCCGACTTCGCCGAAAGCGCCCCCGAACCCGATGCGCGCGAATTGTTCACCGATGTCCTCGTGGGAAACTACGCGTGATCGAGATCAAGCTCCCCGCGATGTCGCCCACCATGGAGGAAGGCACCCTCGCCAAATGGCTCGTCGCCGAGGGTGACACGGTCAAGCCCGGTGACGTCCTCGCTGAAATCGAAACCGACAAGGCGACAATGGAATTGGAGGCCGACGAGGGCGGGGTGGTCGGCAGACTCTACGTCGCGGCCGGGACCGACGGGGTTAAGGTCGGCACGTTGATCGCGACTATTGCGGGTGAGGGGGAGGCAGTCCCCTCTCCCCAGCCCTCTCCCCAGGGGGGAGATGGAGCACCCGCAGCTTTGGTTGCGCCCGTAGTTTCAGACAACGTCGCTGTCCCCTCTTCCCCCCGGGGAGAAGGCGACTCGCGCGCAGCGCGGCGGGGAGAGGGGGCTTCTCAGGCCGCCGAAGCCAGCACCGACACGCCCTCGACAACCGCGACTGCCACCGCCGTTACCCCCAAGCCCGGCCAAGCCCCCGCCAGCCTCGCCATCACCCCCGAAACCCCCGGCCCGACCCACCGCCAGACCGTCCGCGAAGCCTTGCGCGACGCAATGGCCGAGGAAATGCGCGCCGACCCGCTCGTGTTTGTCATGGGCGAAGAGGTCGCCGAATACCAAGGCGCGTACAAGGTCACGCAGGGGCTGCTCGAGGAGTTCGGCCCGACCCGCGTCGTCGACACGCCGATCACCGAATACGGCTTCGCCGGCCTCGGCACCGGCGCGGCGATGGGCGGGCTGAAGCCGATCGTCGAGTTCATGACCTTCAACTTCGCGATGCAGGCGATCGACCATATCGTCAATTCGGCCGCCAAGACCAATTACATGAGCGGTGGCCAGATGCGCTGCCCGATGGTCTTCCGCGGCCCGAACGGCTCGGCGAGCCGCGTCGGCGCGCAGCACAGCCAAAACTACGCCCCGTGGTACGCGAGCGTCCCCGGCCTGATCGTCATCGCCCCCTACGACGCGGCGTCGGCCAAGGGTCTGCTCAAGGCCGCGATCTGCTCACCCGACCCGGTCGTCTTCCTCGAAAACGAGCTGCTCTACGGCCACAGCTTTGACGTCCCCGACGGCGACGTCGCGCTGCCGATCGGTAAGGCGGCGGTCGTCCGGGCGGGCAAGGATGTAACGATCGTCAGCTATTCGATCGGCGTCGGCATCGCCCTCGACGCCGCGACCAAGCTAGCCGAGGCGGGCATCGACGCCGAGGTCGTCGACCTCCGCACGCTGCGCCCGCTCGACCGCGCGACGGTGCTCGTGAGCCTCAAGAAGACCAACCGCATGGTTGTCGTCGAGGAAGGCTGGCCGACCTGCTCGATCGCGTCCGAAATCATCGCCATCGCGATGGAAGACGGCTTCGACGACCTCGACGCGCCGGTCCTGCGGGTGACCAACGAGGATGTCCCGCTGCCGTATGCGGCGAATTTGGAGAAGCTGGCGATCGTGAAGGTCGACGATGTCGTCGCGGCGGTGAAGAAGGTTTGCTACCGGTGAGCCACGCTGTCTGGAACGAATTCCAGCGGGTTATCAAGTCCGTTCCCGAGAAGCGAGTTTGGGGACTATCACGCACTCATGGATCGATGTTTTTCCTGGAGCTTGGAGAGGCGACGCATTCATCGGGTGAAGACAGTTATCGCGGCGAGATGAGCTTCACTAGCGAATGTGGTTTCTGGCGACTCTTCGTCGATGAATTATTGGTCTTGGCGTGTGAGGATCAGCAACCACACATAGACGAGGCTTTAAGGAGCTTTGGGGACGCCACCGTCCAAGATCTGTCGGTCGACTATAATGGCGATGTCAGCCTGCTAACCGATAGATGGCGGCTTGAAGTTATTCGCCTCCAAACCGAACTCAACCACTATGATCCGTGGGTTTTCCGTTCGGGCGCTGATTACTGGCAACTGCAGTCAGACGGCAGTCTGGTGAAGGAATAGCAATGCCTATCGACATCACCATGCCCGCGCTGTCGCCGACGATGGAGACGGGGACGCTCGCCAAGTGGCTGGTCAAGGTCGGCGACGCGGTCAAGTCAGGCGACATCCTGTGCGAGATCGAGACCGACAAGGCGACGATGGAGGTCGAGAGCATCGACGAGGGCACTGTCGCCGACCTCCTTGTCACCGACGGCACCGAGGAGATCAAGGTCGGCGCGGTCATCGCGCGGCTGACCGCGGAAGGGGAGGCGGCGGGGGCGGCCGCGAAAACTGCGCCCTCTGTTCCTCCCTCTCTTCAGGGGGACGAGGACCATCGCCCTTCCGCGATGGTGGAGGGGGGGAGCAAAGGCCAACCTCAGCACGACGGCGGCCAACCTCAGCGCGAGGAAGCCCATAACGGCCAACCGCAGCCCGCGCCGCCCCCCTCCACCACGCCGGAAGCGGTGCGGTCCCTCTCCCCCGACGGGGGAGGAGTAACACCGGCATCGACGATCACCCTCCGTGTCAACGCCAGCCCGCTCGCCCGCCGCCTCGCCGCCGCCGCCAACCTCGACTTAGCCACCGCCACTGGAACGGGCCCGCACGGGCGGATCGTCAAGACTGACGTCGACGCCGCGCGCAAAAGTGCGGAAACGGCACCGGCCGTCAGCAATGCACCCGACAGCACCGGCGGCGTCCCCCGTGACGACCCGCATTCACCGACTCGTGACGAGCGTACTGCGGAAATTCCGCAGGCTGCGCACGGCACCACCGCCCTCCCGCCGCCCGCCGAGGTGCCGATGGAGGCGGTCAAGCTGTCGAACATGCGTCGGACTATCGCGCGCCGTCTGACCGAGTCGAAGGCGACTGTCCCGCACTTCTATCTGACCGTCGACGTCCGGCTGGACGCGCTGCTCAAGCTGCGCGGCGACCTCAATCAGTCGCTCGAAGCCACTGGAATAAAACTATCGGTCAACGATCTGCTCATCAAGGTGCTTGGCCTCGCGCTTACCCGTGTCCCCGATGCCAACGTCCAGTTTGCCGGAGCGGAGCTGTTCAAATTCGCTCGCGCCGACGTCTCGGTCGCCGTCGCCATTCCCGGCGGGCTCATCACCCCCGTCATCACCGACGCCGCGAATAAGCGCCTGAGTGTGATCGCGAGCGAAATGAAGGACTTGGCGGCCCGTGCGAAAGACGGCAAGCTGAAACCTGAGGAATATCAGGGCGGCACAGCGTCGATCTCGAACCTTGGCATGTTCGGGATCAAGCAGTTCGACGCCGTCATCAACCCGCCGCAGGGCCTCATCCTCGCCGTCGGCGCTGGCGAGCCACGCCCCTACGTTGTTGATAATGCGCTGACGATCGCGACGGTGATGAGCGCCACCGGCAGCTTCGACCACCGCGCCATCGACGGCGCGACCGGCGCGCAGTTCATGAGCGCGTTCAAGGCATTGGTCGAAGCGCCGCTGGGAATGCTGGCGTGAGCGAGACTTTTGACCTCGCGATTCTGGGATCGGGACCAGGCGGTTACGTCGCGGCGATCCGCGCGTCGCAGCTCGGTCTTAAGGTAGCGATCGTCGAGCGCGAGCGGCTCGGCGGCATCTGCCTCAACTGGGGATGCATCCCGACCAAGGCGCTGCTGCGGACCTCCGAAATCTATCATTATATGCAACACGCCGACGCATACGGGCTGAGCGCATCCAATGTTTCCTTTGATTTGGCCAAGATCGTTGACCGGTCGCGCAAGATCGCGGGGCAGCTCAACGCCGGGGTCAAGGAATTGATGAAGAAGAACAAGATTACCGTCGTCGAGGGCGTCGGCCGCCTGACCGGGACGACGCAACTAACAGTCAAGACGGGCGATCAGGAGCGGGTGCTCGACGCCAAGAACGTCATCATCGCGACCGGGGCGCGTGCCCGCGACCTGCCCGGAACGCCCGCCGACGGCGACCGCATCTGGACTTATCGCCATGCAATGGTCCCGCCAGCGATGCCGAAGAAGCTGCTCGTCATCGGCTCGGGGGCGATCGGGATCGAGTTCGCCAGCTTTTACAGCGATATGGGCGCAAGCGTCACCGTCGTCGAGATGCTCGACCGCGTCCTGCCCGTGGAGGACGCCGAGGTGTCGGCGCACATGGCCAAGACGCTGACGAAGCAGGGGATGACGCTCGTCACCGGCGCCAAGGTGTCCGACGTCAAACCCGGCCCCGACGGCGTTTCGGCGACGATCACGACCGGCGATGGGAAAGCGAAGACAGAGACTTACAGCCATGTCATCGTCGCGATCGGTATCGTGTCGAACCTCGAGAATATCGGGCTGGAGGCACTCGGCGTCAAACAGGCGCGCGGGCGGATCAAGGTCGACCCGTGGGGGATGACTAATGTGCCCGGCGTATGGGCGATCGGCGATGTCACTGGCGCGCCTTGGCTGGCCCACAAGGCGAGCCACGAGGGGATCGTCGCGGTCGAGAAGATCGCTGGAATGAACCCGCATCCCTTTGAAATCTCGAATATTCCCGGGTGCACCTATTCGCGTCCGCAGGTCGCGAGCGTCGGCCTGACCGAGGCAGCGGCGCGCGACGCGGGGCACGACGTCAAGGTCGGCAAGTTTCCCTTCATCGGCAACGGCAAGGCGATCGCGCTTGGCGAGGCCGACGGCTTCGTCAAAACAGTGTTCGATGCCGCGACTGGCCAGTTGCTCGGGGCGCATATGATCGGTGCGGAAGTCACTGAACTTATTCAGGGGTATGTCATCGCGCGCCAGCTCGAAACGACCGAGGCCGAGCTGATCGAGACGGTCTTCGCCCACCCGACGCTGTCCGAGATGATGCACGAAAGCGTCCTCGGGGCGTATGGCCGCGCGGTCCATTTTTAGGCGATGTTCGCGGCGGCTCTCCTGCTCGCCGCGTCGACCGCCACGCTCGATAACATGGTGAAAGCGGCCGTCGCGCCGTGTCCGCCGCCCTGGCATGGCGAAATTACCGTCTGCGCGCGGCGGGCCGAGCCGGGCGAGCGGAGCCGGTACCTGTCGCCGATACCGCCGGACTATGAGGTCGGCGATCCGCGTGCCCGGAGCGTGTCGGCGGAGCGCAACGGATTGTTCGACTATGACAGCGGCGGCGCGGGAAGCTGCTCTGCGGTCGGGGCGTTCGGCGCAAACGGTTGCTTTGCCAACGCCGAGAAACGGCGGATCCAACAGCGCGCTGGTGCGCGGGACCATCGTGGGCCGCTTTACGATAAATAAGCCGCGACCGCTTACCCGTCCGCCCACGCGATCGGCACCTCCTCGAAGTGACTGGTTGCTGGGTTGAGCACCCGCAGCGTGCCGTCGGCGAGGTCGAAGTGCGTTCCCTGCAGCCCAAGGCGGCCCGCCGCGACGCGCTCGGCAACGAAGGGGAATGTCATGAGGTTATCGAGGCTTAGGCGGATCGCGGCGAGTTCGAGGGCTTCCTGAGCATCGATGTCGGGGCTGAGCGCGGCTGCGGCGCGGATACGGTCGCGGGCGGGTTCGATCTTCGCCATCCACCGCCCGATGAAGGCGCCGTGGCCCTCGGCGGCCTCGTCGAACTTGCCGGTCAACGACGCCGAGATGCCGCCGCAGCGGGCGTGGCCCATGACGACGATATGGTCGACCTCGAGCTGGGTGACGGCGAATTCGATCGCCGCCGATGAGCCGTGGGTCGCGCCGTCGGCCTCATACGGCGGGACGAGGTTGGCGACGTTGCGCATGACGAACATCTCGCCCGGGGCCGAATCGAAGATCCGCGTCGGGTCGACCCGGCTGTCAGCACAGGCGACGACCATAACACGCGGCGACTGGCCGCCATGGGCAAGGGCATCGAAGCGGTCGCGCTGGTCAATATACGGGCCGGCGCGGAAACGGCGGTAGCCGTCGAGGAGGGCGGTGAAGGCGGGCACGGTTTAGGACCGTCTCGCCAACGTAACTGCACATCGTCGACGCGCAAATGCCGGTTCGACAGGGAAAACCCCGTGGAAAGTCGGCGCAGTATTCTGGTTAAATCGCGATCGTCCATGTACCAGTGGCGCTAAGGTCAAAATAAGTTCACGGTGACGCACGTCATTCGCCGCGCGCTCGGCAGCGGCGGTCGTGCCGGAGCGGTGGCGGCGGAGTGCGGAGAAAGTGGCAGGGGCGGAGTGCATCGTTCCTTCCTGCCAAATTCATTGCGTATAGGACAGCGCCAATCGCCGCACCGGGCGTTGGCTTTGGCGGGCGACCCGCCTATCTCGACGCCATGATCCTACCGCTCGTCGATTCCGCGCCCCGCGTCCGCAAGCCCGACTGGCTTCGCGTCCGCGCGCCGACCTCGACTGCCTTTGCCGAGACGCGGCGGCTTATGCGCAGCCTCAACCTAAATACGGTGTGCGAAGAGGCGGCGTGCCC
>JAYTXW010000034.1:0-17727 GCA_043742745.1 Sphingomonadaceae bacterium | reverse complement strand
GGGAGGCTGGTTTCGTCCATTGTGCCCGCGCCGGTCGCTGCTGCTTCCAGCGTAATACGGGGCAAGCCCCGAAATGGCGACGGGGTCTCTGTCGCACGGACGGCGGGGCTTCGCCGCGACGCCGTGAAGCCCGCGACCATCGTCGCCCAGCTCGCCGGCTCGGGGACGGGGTGAGGATATACGCGCCGCTCGAGCCATCGGGGCGGTGCCGAAGCCGAAGATCGTGCCGTTATGTTTGATCGACTGCGCCGCGCCGGTGCGCCACTCGCCCAGATTGGCGACGAGCGAGTCGAGCGAATAACTATCGTATCCGCTGCCGTTGAACGACCAGTACATCCCGAATGTTGAAAGATCGACGTCGCTGAACGAAAAGCCGATGGCCGCGTCGCGATCGTTGATGCCGCGTCCGTTGCCGTTGCTGAACCCGGCGAGGTTCGACAACATGTCGACATCGCCGTGCGACCAGACCGTCGCCAGCGTCCCGGCGGCACCGCTCGTGCGGCCCAAAGCGTCGCCGCCCTCATTGATATCGCGGACGAGCGAGTTCGCCTCGCCCGACTGGAGGCCGAGCGCCGTCGCCGTGCCGCCGGCGGCCCAGATCACGCCGCGCTGACGCCGCGACGCATCGAAAACGGTGCCGCCGACGATGCCGTTGAAATTGACCACCGTCGCCGCCGTAAAGCCATTCCATACGGTTGCGTGGAGCGTTCCGCGCGACGCTTCAGCGGGGCCCGGACTGCCGGGGGCACTGCCCAGGGTGCTGCTGAGGAGTGAATAGCCAACATATTTGCCGTTGTAGATGCCGAAGGCGCCGGCTGCGGCGTCCCCGGCGAGCGGTGCGAGATAAGTGACCGTGCCGTCCGCGAAGCCGATTCCGCCAAAGTCGTTGGCCCCGCCCGAGATGATAAGCGCGGTGCGCCCGTTACTGCTGATGCCCCGCACCTATTCCCGGGTGTAGCCGGTCGGCAGCGCGAACAGCGCCGAGTCACTGTCGAGCCGCCACGCGAGGGCGTCGCTCTCCCCGGCGATCATCCCGCCGTTGTTGATGGTCCGTGGCGCGACGCCCCGGTGAATTCGGTCAGGTTACAGTGCCGCACCGCCAGCGCCGGGCGCCCGCCGAAAGTAACAGTGCGGTGCGGCGGCGGTAGTGAGTCTGGTGTGCATAATGGTGTCGTCCCTGGTTCCGGTTGGCGTTCGTTGCACCTGCCGAACAGCAGCCGAGTAAATTTCTGCTGTTGTCGCCGGACCTGTGTCGCACCCGGGTCGTCGCCCGCTCATGACCATGGCCTCCGCCTGACCGACCGCCCGACCGGAGTTTTGGTCCAGATCGCCGACGGCGCGTCGAACAAGGAAACCGCCCGAATGCTCGCGCTGTCGCCCGCCACGGTTACGACGCATGTCGCGGCGTGTTTGCCGTTCTCGGCGTCGCCAATCGGATGGAGGCGACCGCGCGGGGCCGCGCGCTCGGCTATCTCAAGTAGCGGACGATCACACCAGCGTCGCGAGCGCGCTGCGGTCAAAGTCTTTCAGCTCGCTCATCCGCCCGTCGCGGACCTTTTCGGCCCAGTCGGGGTCGACGATCAGCGCGCGCCCGACGCCGACAAGGTCGAATTCGTCCTTCGCCAGCCGCTCGAGCAGCCCGTCGAGCGACGCTGGCTGCGACCCCTCGCCGCCGAATCCGGCGATAAACTCACCCGATAGCCCGACCGAGCCGACGGTGATCGTCGGCTTGGCGGTCAGTTTCTTCGCCCAGCCGGCGAAGTTGAGGCCGTTCTCGCCGTCGATCTCGGCGAACTCGGGCTCCCAGAAGCGGCGCTGCGAGCAGTGGAACACATCGACCCCGGCGTCGGCGAGCGGGGTCAACCACGCGGCGAGCGCGTCGGGGGTGGGGGCGAGCTTGACGGTGAAATCCTGCTGCTTCCACTGCGACAGGCGCAGGATGAGCGGCGTGTCGCCGATCGCGGCCTTAACCGCGCGGACGATATGGGTGGCGAACTTCGACCGCTCGGGCAGCGTGCCGTTCCAGCCGTCGTCGCGGACGTTGGTCCCGTCCCAGAAAAACTGGTCGATCAGATAGCCGTGCGCGCCATGCAATTCGACCGCGTCGAAGCCGAGGCGGACGGCATCGGCGGCGGCCTGCGCGAACGCCTGAATCGTGTCGGCAATGTCGGCGTCGGTCATCGCGGTGCCATACGCCTTGCCGGGGCGGAGCAGCCCCGACGGCCCCTCGGCGGCGTGCGGGTGATCGGGTAGCGACGGGTTGCGCATCCCGCCGACGTGCCACAGCTGCGGCGCGATGAGGCCACCCCCGGCGTGGACCTCGTCGACGACATGGCCCCAGCCGCCAAGCGCCGCCTCGCCGTGAAAAACCGGCACGTTGGGGTCGTTCAATGATCCGGCGCGGTTGACCCCGGTGCCTTCGGTGACGATCAGCCCGACCTGCCCCTCGGCGCGGCGGCGGTAATAGTCGGCGACGTTCGCGCCGGGGACGCCGCCGGGCGAAAACGACCGCGTCATCGGGGCCATGACGATGCGGTTGGGCAGATGTAGCCCGGCCATGTCGAACGGGGTAAACAGCGGGTTGGTCATGGCAAGGCCTCGGCGGACAACGATGCGCCCCAATACCGGGTGGTTGACGCGCGCGGCAAGTGGGTCGGCGGCGAGTATTTATTGACGATGGCCAAGGTTTGCGTGTCGGAGCCGGCACCTAAATCCGTTCTCCCAAATGCTCCCCCACCGGGGGAGGATTTAGGGGGGGGGATTTGAGCGGGCGTTGAGGGAGGATTTAGGCGTCGCGCCGTGACTTGCACCCCCCGACCCGCTACGACGCCCGCGCCATGCTTTCTCCCTTCCCCCACGCCCGTGTTCGCCTACGCGACCTACTCTCCCTCGCTGGGCCGGTGGTCGCATCGCGGCTCGGAATCATGGCGATGGGAGTGGTCGACACGCTCGTCGTCGGGCGGCATTCGGCGGTCGAGCTTGGCTATCTCGCGCTCGCCTGGGCCCCAACGGGGGTCGTGCTGACGACGGCGATCGGGTTGCTTCAGGGCGTTCAGGTGATGACGAGCAACGCGATCGGTGCGGGGCGGGCGAACGAGACCGGCGCGATCCTGCGGCGCGGGCTGGTCTATGCCTTTTGGGTCGGCTGTCTGGCGGCGGCGGTGCTCGCCGGCGTTGGCGGCCCGCTGCTCGGCCATATCGGCCTCGACGCGGCGCTGGCGGGTGGGGCGACGCCGGTGTTGCGGGTGCTGGCGCTGTCGCTTGTGCCGATCATGATCGCCGATGCCGGGATCTTCTGGCTTGAGGCGCACGGGCGTCCCGTCCCCGGGACGATCGCGATGTGGGGGGCGAATGCGGTCAATCTCGGCCTCAATCTGTGGCTTGTCCCGGGGCGGTCGGGGTTCGCGGTCGCCGGAGCGGAGGCGAGCGCGTGGTCGACGGCGCTGTCGCGCACCGCGTTGCTCGCGTTCGTCGCCGTCGCGATCGTCGGCTGGCGGCGCGCGCGCGGCCTTGGCGTGTTCACCGTCGCCCCGCGCGACCCCGCCGCCAGCGCCGCGCTGCGCCGTGTCGGCTATGCCGCGTCGATCTCCTATGCCGTTGAATCAGGCGCTTTTTCGGCGATGACGATCATCGCCGGGTGGCTCGGCGCGGTCGCGGTGGCGAGCTGGGCAATCGTCATCAACCTGATGGCGCTGCTGTTCATGCTCCCGCTCGGCCTTGCGACTGCGACCGCCGTCCTTGTCGGGCGGGCGTACGGCGCGGGCGACGCCGCCGGCATCCGCCGCGCCGGGCTGCTCGGGCTGTGGGCGACGGTGGCCGTGACCGTCGCGGTCAGTCTGGGCATTGGCTTCGGGGCCGACGCGCTCGCGGCGGGGTACACGCACGATCCCGCCGTTCGACGCATCGCGGCGGCGGCGCTCGTCTTGTCGGCGTGGCTGTTCTTCGTCACCGACGGCCTCCAAGTCGTCGCGGCACAGTCGCTCCGCGCGCGCGGCGATATCTGGGTCCCGACCGTGACACATACCATCAGCTACATCGTCGTTCTTGTTCCCGCCGGATACATTGGGGCGATCACGCTCGGCGGCGGGGTCCAGGGGATCGTGTGGGGGACGATCGTCGCCGGGGCCGTGTCGGCGGGGCTGCTCTGCGGGCGTTTTTTCTGGCTCAGCCGCGGAAGCCGTCCTTAGCCGCCCGCCGCGCCGCGAACTCCGCGACCGAGCCTGCTCGGACAAACGGGTTGGTCGCGCGCTCCAGCCCGATGGTCGACGGCACCGTCGGGCGTCCGGCGGCGCGGGCGGCGTCGATCGCGATCACCCGCGCGCTCAGCGCCGCATTGTCGGGTTCGACGGTGACGGCGAAGCGCGCGTTCGCCTGCGTATATTCGTGCGCGCAATAAACAGCGGTCGCGTCGGGGAGCGCCATCAGCTTGGCCAGGCTCGCGCGCATCTGCGCCGGGGTTCCCTCGAACAGTCGCCCGCAGCCGAGCGCGAACAAGGTGTCGCCGCAGAACAGCGTTCCCGCGTCGGCGAAGTAATAGGCGTTATGTCCAGCGGTATGGCCGGGGACATCGATCACGACGCCCGCCGCGCCGCCGACCTGCACCGTGTCGCCGTCGACCACCGCGCGGTCGATACCCGGAATTTTCGCCGCCTCGACCACCGGCCCGGTGATGCGGCATCCCGTCGCCGCGTGAATCGCGAGGTTCGCACCGACATGGTCGGGGTGCCAATGGGTGTTGAGGATCTGGGTGATCCGCCACCCCCGCAGCCGGGCCGCAGCAAGTATGGGGTCGG
This sequence comes from Sphingomonadaceae bacterium, assembly GCA_043742745.1. Taxonomy (GTDB): domain Bacteria; phylum Pseudomonadota; class Alphaproteobacteria; order Sphingomonadales; family Sphingomonadaceae; genus Polymorphobacter_B. Next base: position 12,934 of record JAYTXW010000034.1, on the reverse strand, counting down.
CGACGGCGGGGTCGATGACCGCCGTCTCGTCGCCGTCGTGCGCGAGATAGACATAATTGTCGTTCAGCACCGGGACCTGAACAATCTCCATCACCAGACGCCGGTATTCGGCATCGACGCCCATGGCTCGGCGGACGGCAGCGCGGGGCCGGCCTGGAGCAACTCGACCGAGATGCCATCGGGTGAGCGGACAAAGGCCATCCGGCCGTCGCGCGGCGGGCGGCTGATCGTGACGCCGCCGTCGTGGAGGCGCGCGCACGTCGCATAAATATCATCGACGGCATAGGCGAGGTGGCCGAAATTGCGCCCGCCGGTATACGCTTCCGGGTCCCAGTTGTGCGTCAATTCGACCTGCGCGTCGCGGTCGCCGGGGGCGGCGAGGAAGATCAGCGTGAAGCGGCCTTGTTCACTGTCCTGCCGCTTCAATTCCTCCAGCCCGAGCAGCTTGTAGAAGGCGAGGCTGGCGTTGAGGTCGCTGACCCGGACCATCGTGTGGAGGTATTTCATGCGGCGGCGCTCCTGCTGGCTGGACGGATATAGGGCGGCCGACGCGGGCCGTCAGCAGGCAATTGCACCGACACGTCTTACGGAGATTAGAAACATGAGGTAACTTGTCGACTGATCCGCGGGCACGGCCTGCATGGCATAATCAAAGCGACCTGACGCATGTTCGACGAAATCGGCTTTCCAAGAGACGCGCACCTCGCGAGCGCCGCGCCCACGCTCCATACCTTCGTGTACTGCAGCCGCGCGGCCGAAAGCGTCGACGATGGCGAGGTCGACCGTATCATCGAGTCGGCGCAACGCCGCAATCTCGCCCTCGGCATCACCGGCGTTCTGGTCTTCGGCAGCGGCATCTTCTTCCAATGGATCGAGGGGCCGGCCGCCCATGTCGAAAAGCTGATCGCCAGCCTGCATGGCGATCCGCGCCATCACGACATGGTCGCGTTGGACCGGAGTGTGGAAAAGCGCGAACGTCTATATTCGAATTGGGAGATGGAACGGGTCGAAGCCGACGACATCCGCGCGGTGCTGCACGATGCCCTCGGCAGCACCGACGACGAACCCAACGTCGCGTCGTTGAAGCGAATACTCGAGCATCTCGATTCAGGGCCGCTGGCCTCGCTCGGGCGAAGCTGAACACGCGGCAGTAGCGGCGAGCCAATCCACCATTGAGCTGCGGCCGTTATCCCGGATTCGCCGCCAGCGCCTTCGCCGCCGCGAGCGCCGCGTCGCTGCCCGGCGCGCCGTCGACGACCTTTTTCCATTGGGTTCGCGCCAGATCGAGGTGCCCTTGCGCGGCGGCGATGTTACCCGCCTCCAGCGCGATGTCGGGGTCACCGCCCTCGCGCCGCGCGGCTTCGAGGATTGCGCGCTCGGCGGCGGGAAGATCGTTCAGCCGTCGATCGAGCGTCGCCAGCAGCAGCCACCCCGTCGTGCTCGACGGATCGAGGCCGGTGGCGCGGGTCAGGTCGGTCTTGGCCTCGGTCGTCCGGTTGGCGTCGACCAACGCGCGGGCGCGGTCGGTCAGCAGCGCCGCCAGCCGCACCGGCTCGGTCCCGGCGACGGCAACGCCCGAGGTGAAACTGGTGATCGCCGCGCCGCCATCCTTCGCCAGCAGCGCGGCGTTGCCCGCCTGACCCCACAGGTCGGCGGCGTGGGGGTCGTGATCGGTTTCGGCGGCGCGCGCGGCGCCGACAAGCTCGGCGGCAGCGGCGGCAAAGTCCCCCTTGCCGCCATAGGCGAGCGCGAGGCAGTGACGCGCGGGGACGCCGCCGCCGTTCGCGCGCCATTCGTTCGCGCGCTCGATTGCCTGCCCGGGGTTGGTCTGCGCAAGGTCGAGGCACTGGCGGTAGCGGGCGCCGTCATCGGCGTCGCGCGGTGGCGGCGGCGCGGCAAGCGCGGGGGCGGCGAGCGCTGGGGTGATGATCGCTGAGGTGGCAATCAGGGCGGTAACGATCAGGGCGCGCATCATGTCTCCAACTCATCGAGTGTCGCGGTCAGCAGCGCGAGGTCGCGGGTGCGCGATAGGCGGTGGTCGCCGTCCTTGACGAGCCGAACCTGCACATCAGGTGAACGCAGCGCGGCGGCGACGTCGAGGCTCAGCCGCCACGGCACGTCGGGGTCGGCTTGCCCGTGGAGCAGACGCACCGGGCAGTCGATCGCAATCGGCCCCGGCAGCAACCGGCACGCCGCCCCATCGGCGATCAGCCTCGCGTGATAACGGTATGGTGCCCCGTATCGGCTCGGGCGGTCGACGAAGCCGTCGCGGGCGAGCGCGTCGCGCTCGGCGTCGGTCAGCGCCAGCCCCCAGTCGGTGAAATCGGGCGCCCCGGCGATCGTCACGACGGCGGCTTGAGGCGCGGCGACGGCAAGGCGCAGGGCGATCCACGCCCCCATCGATGATCCGACGAGGACCGCCGGTCCAGGCGCGACGGCTGCGATCACCGCCGCCGCGTCGACCGTCCAGCGCGAAATCGTGCCTTCGGCAAAGTCACCCCCGCTGAGCCCGCAGCCCGAATAGTCGAGCCGCAGGTACGCGCGACCACGGCTTTCCGCCCACGCATCGATCGCCACCGCCTTGGTCCCGCCCATGTCCGACATATAGCCGGGCAGGAACACGACCGCCGACCCCGTGCCGGGGCGGAAGCGATGGGCGAGGGCGGTGCCGTCACGGTCGAAGGTGTCGATCAGGCGTCCTCCCAGTCCAACGTCGCCAGATCGATAACATAGCGGAAGCGGACGTCGCCAGCGATCACCGCCTTGTAGGCATCGTTGATCGTGTCGATCGCAATGACCTCGATGTCGGGGCCGATACCGTGCAGGGCACAAAAGTCGAGGATCTCCTGCGTGTCGGCGAGGTTGCCGATCAGCGACCCCGCGACCGAACGGCGATGAAATGCCACCTGGCCGTTGTCGACGCCCGCCATCGGCTCGAGCGCGCCGACGACGGTCAGCGTCTTGTCGCGCTTGAGCAATTGCACGAATGGGTTGATGTCGTGCCTCTCGGGGATCGTCGACAACATAAAGTCGAAGCTCGACCTGAGCGCTTTCATCGCGGCGGCGTCGTCTTCGAGCACGCCGGTGACGCCCAGCCGCGCGGCCTCGTCGAGCTTTTGCTGCGTCCGGGTGAAGACGGTGACTTCGGCCCCCATTGCCTTGGCGATCTTCGCCGCCATGTCGCCGAGTCCGCCGAGTCCGCCGAAGCCGATGATGCCGACCTTGTCGCCCGCTTTCACGCCCCAGTGCTTCATCGGCGAATAAGTGGTGACGCCCGCGCATAGGATCGGCGCGGCGACTTCGGGCTTCAGAGCGGCGGGAATCTTGAGCGCGAAGTCCTCGGCGACGACGATGACGTTCGAATAACCGCCGTAGGTGTTGTCGCGGCCATAATGGTTGGTGCCGTCGTCGGCCTTGGTCTTGGGCACCATCGGTCCGTTATAGGTCGAGAGCCAGCTGTTCGACCCCTCGCAATAATTCTCGTCGCCGTCGTGACACGGCGCGCACGACCGGCAGCTGTCGATCATGCAGCCGATCCCCACGATATCACCGACCGCGTGATGAGTGACGCTGCCGCCGATGCGCGTTACCCGCCCGACGACTTCATGCCCCGGCAGGCACGGATAGACGGTGTTCGACCATTCGTTCTTCACTTGATGGATGTCGGAATGGCACACGCCGCAGAACATGACCGCGATCTCGATTTCGTTGGCTTTCGCGTCTTCGCGCTCGAATTCAATCCGCTTGAGGCGGCTGAAACTGTGCTTTGCGGCATAGCCGACGGCCTTGATCATGACGTCCTCCAGGGTGGCGACAAGGGGTGAACAAGGCTAACGCTGGACAATCGATCGGGGTCCGTCGCCGGTTGACTTGGCCCCGCGCCTTCCTACGGTGCCGCACATCATGTCCGACCTGATCCACCTCACCCTGCCCGATGGTTCCGTGCGCGATGTCGCGCGGGGGACCACGGCGGCGCAGGTTGCCGCGAGCATCGGGCCCGGATTGGCGAAGGCGGCGCTCGCGGCGCGCGTCGACGGCGATCTTGTCGATCTATCGCGCCCGATCGACGCCGACGCGACGCTCGCGCTGGTGACGAGCAAGGACGAGGGCATCGCGCTCGACCTCGCACGGCACGACTTCGCGCACGTGCTGGCGGAGGCGGTCCAACACCTGTTCCCGGGGACGCAGATCACCTTTGGCCCGTCGACCGACGACGGTTTCTACTATGACTTCGCGCCCCCCAAGGTTGACGGGCGGGACCGCCCGTTCACCGAGGACGACCTGCCCGCGATCGAGGCCGAGATGCGCCGCATCATCGCCGCCGACGCCCCGTTGATCCGCGAGGAATGGGACCGCGACCGGCTCGTCGCGCACTTCGCCGCGCACGGCGAAAGCTTCAAGGCCGAATGGGCCGCCGAGCTTCCCGACGGCGAACCGCTGAGCATTTATAAAGCGGGCAGTGGCGACGACGCCTGGCTCGACCTGTGCCGCGGGCCGCATCTGCCGTCGACGGGCAAGCTCGACGGGCACGCGTTCAAGCTGACGCGGGTCAGCGGCGCGTACTGGCGCGGCGACCAGGCGAACGCGATGCTCAGCCGCATCTACGGGACGGGGTGGCTCACCAAGAAGCAACTCGACGCGCATCTCGTTCGGCTCGAGGAAGCCGCCAAGCGCGACCACCGCCGCATCGGTGCGGAGATGCACCTGTTCCACCTCCAACCCGAGGCGCAGGGCAGCGTGTTCTGGCACCCGAAGGGCTATATGATCTGGCGCCAGCTGGAGGCGTATATGCGCCGCCAGATCGACAGCGGCGGCTATGTCGAGGTCAAGACGCCGCAGCTAATGGACGCGCGCCAGTGGGAGGCGTCGGGCCATTGGGGCAAATACCGCGAGAATATGTTCGTTGTGCCCGACGAAATACCTTCGGGCGAGGACGACGGGCCGATCCTCAGCGGCAAGGCCGACCTGATGGCATTAAAGCCGATGAACTGCCCCGCGCACGTCCTCATCTTCCGTCAGGGCACAAAGTCGTACCGCGACCTGCCGCTACGGATGGCCGAACAGGGCTGCTGCCACCGTAACGAACCCCACGGTGCGCTTCACGGCCTGATGCGTGTTCGCCAGATGACGCAGGACGACGGCCATATCTTTTGCCGCGAAGACCAGATCGTCGCCGAAGTGCGGGCGTTCTGCGACCTGACTGACCGCGTTTACAGGGACCTTGGCTTCGATGGTTATGCCGTCAAGCTTGCGCTGCGCCCCGAAAAACGGTTTGGCACCGACGAAATGTGGGATCGGGCGGAAGGCGATCTGCGCGAGGCGGTGCGCCTCGCCGGACGCGCCGGACCCGAATACGGGTGGGAGGAACTGCCCGGCGAAGGAGCCTTCTATTCACCCAAACTCGAATGGCATCTGACCGACGCGATCGGGCGGACGTGGCAGGTCGGGACGATCCAGCTCGATTATGTCCTGCCCGACCGCCTCGACGCGAGCTATGTCGGCGAGGACGGCGCGCGCCACCGCCCGGTTATGCTCCACCGCGCGATTTTCGGCAGCTACGAACGCTTCATCGGCATTTTGATCGAGCATTACGCCGGGCGCTTCCCGCTGTGGCTCGCGCCGGTGCAGGCGGTGGTGGCGACGATCGTGTCCGACGCCGACGGTTACGCAGAAACGGTCAGCGTCGCGCTCGCCAAGGCCGGGTTGCGCGTCGAAACTGACGTCCGCAACGAGAAGATCAACTACAAGGTCCGCGAGCACAGCCTCGCCCACGTTCCCTACCTGATCGTCGTCGGGCGACGCGAGGCGGAGGAGGGCACCGTCGCGCTGCGGCCTTTGGGCGGTGGTGAGCAGCGGGTGCTGCCGCTCGCCGACGCGGTCGCGCTGCTGACGACCGAAGCGGTGCCGCCCGACTTGCGCGGCTGACGGGCGGGTGACAGGGTACGCCATGCGCACCGCCCTGCTCGCCGCCACTCTCCTCACCACGACACTTTTCGTAACGTCGGCGACGGCGCGGACCATTGTCGTCAACGCCGATGGCTTCACCCTCGACGATCACGGCGGGCTGACGCGGTTCACGACGCTCGTTGTTGGCGACAACGGGCGGGTCGAGGCGACGCTGGCGGCAGGCGTGACGCCGCCCGCGGGCAGCCGCGTCGATGTCCACGGCGCCACCGTCATGCCCGGCCTGATCGACGCGCATGGGCACGTCATGGAGCTGGGGTTTGCGGCACTGTCGGTCGACCTGTCGGCGACGAAATCGCTGGCCGAGGCGCTGGCGCAGGTGAAGGCCTATGCCGCCGCCAACCCGCACGCGCGGTGGATCGTCGGCGGCGGGTGGAATCAGGAAATCTGGCGGCTCGGGCGCTTTCCGACGGCGGCCGAACTCGACACTGCGGTGGGCGACCGCCCGGTCTATCTGACGCGCGTCGACGGCCACGCCGGCTGGACCAACACCGCCGGACTAACGATCGCCGGCGTGACCGCTGCGACGCGCGATCCGGCGGGCGGGCGGATCGAGCGGAGCGCGACCGGCGCACCGGCGGGGGTATTCGTCGACGCGGCGAAGGAGATCGTCGCGCGCCACCTGCCACAACCGACCCCTGCCGAACGCGCGGCGGCACTGACCAAGGCGCTGGCGATCATGGCGTCGGTCGGCGTCACCGGCGTCGCCGACATGGGGACCGACGCCGCGACGTGGTCGCTGTACCGCGAATACGACCGCGGCCACCGCCTGACGGCACGGATCACCGCGATGGCGGCGGGCATCGAAACGCTGCGCGCGACCCACGCACCGGTCGACTGGTCGGGCGACGAGCGGCTGTCGCTCCCGGGGGTCAAGCTGTATGCCGACGGCGCGCTCGGGTCGCGCGGGGCGTGGCTCAAGGCGGACTATAGCGACGCGGCGGGCAATCGTGGTCTGCAATTCCACCCCGATACAACGCTGCGCGGCTGGGTCGACGAGGCGACGGCGCGCGGGTTTCAGGTCGCGGTCCACGCGATCGGCGACGCGGCGAACGCGCAGGTGCTCGACGCCTTTGCGCGCGTCCCCGCCGCGTCCCGTGAGCGCCTGCGGCTACGGATCGAACACGCGCAGGTCGTCGACCCCGCCGATCTGCCGCGCTTTGCCCGCCTTGGCGTCATCGCGTCGATGCAGCCGACGCACGCGACGTCGGACAAGAATATGGCGGGGGCGCGGCTCGGCGCGGCGCGGCTGGCAGGGGCATATGCGTGGCGGACGCTGCTCGACACCCCCGCGCGACTGGCGTTCGGGTCGGACTTCCCGGTCGAATCGCCAAACCCCTTCTTCGGCCTCCACGCGGCGGTGACGCGCGAGGACCATGACGGCAATCCGCCGGGTGGCTGGCTGCCGACACAGAAGCTGACCCCGGTCGAGGCGCTGGCGGCGTTCACCACCGGCGCTGCCTTTGCCGCGCACGCCGAAACGCGGGTCGGCACGCTGACGCCGGGCAAATGGGCCGACTTCATCGTCGTCGATCGCAATCCTCTCACCGGGCCCTCAACCGACATTTGGCGAACGAAGGTCCTCCAGACGTGGGTCGGCGGCCAGCGCGTGTGCTGCTTACCGCTCGGGCCGATGAAGGGAGGAACGCTTGCCCCCGCGCGCGCCATGTTCTAACCCGCTGCCCATGACCCGCACCGCCACCGTCTCGCGCGCGACGACCGAAACCAGCGTCGATGTGACCGTCAACCTCGACGGCACCGGTGTCTATGCGGTCAGCACCGGCATCGGCTTCCTCGATCATATGCTCGAGCAACTGTCGCGCCACTCGCTGATCGACCTGACCGTCGCGGTGAAGGGCGACCTCCACATCGACGCGCACCACACGACCGAGGACAGCGGTATCGCGATCGGCGAGGCGGTGGCGAAAGCTCTCGGGGACCGCCGCGGCATCACCCGCTACGGCGACGCGCTGATCCCGATGGACGAGACACTGACCCGCGTCGCCCTCGACATTTCCGGGCGGCCGTATCTGGTGTGGAAGACGGCGTTCAGCCAGCCGCGATTGGGCGAGATGGACACCGAATTATTCAAGGAATGGTTCGCCGCCTTTGCCGGGGCGGCGGGCCTCACGCTCCACATCGAGACGCTGTACGGGGTCAACAACCACCATATCGTCGAAAGCTGCTTCAAGGGCGTCGCGCGGGCCTTGCGGACGGCGGTGACCCTCGACCCGCGCAAGGGCGACGCGATCCCATCGACGAAGGGGACGCTTGGCGGCATCGCGCCGTGACTGAACACGTCGTCGTCATCGATTACGGCGCGGGGAACTTGTGTTCGGTCGACAACGCGCTGCGTGTCGCTGCCGACGGCGGAGCGACGATCACCGTGACCGCCAGCCCGGCGGCGATCGCGCGGGCCGACCGCATCGTCCTCCCCGGCGTCGGCGCGTTCGGGCAGTGCATCGGGAGCTTACGCGCCGCGAGCGGGATTGCCGACGCGCTGACCACGGCGGTCAAAGGCCGCGGCGTCCCGTTCCTCGGCATCTGCGTCGGGATGCAACTGCTGGCGACCGAGGGGCGTGAGCATGGCGTCTTTCCCGGCCTCGACTGGATCGGCGGCGCGGTCGAGCGGCTGGTACCCGCTGACACGACTTTGAAGGTGCCGCACATGGGGTGGAACACGGTCGGCTTCGTGCGCGATCACCCCGCGCTCGTCGGCGTGCCGCGCGATGCTCGCGCCTATTTCGTCCACAGCTACCGCTTCGCCGTCGACTCCGCCGCCGATGTCATCGCCGCGACCGATCATGGCGGGGAAATCGCGGCGATTGTCGGGCGCGACAATATCCTCGGCGTCCAGTTTCACCCCGAAAAGAGCCAGGGCTTCGGCCTGTCGGTCCTGCGCGGGTTTCTGGGATGGACGCCGTGACCGCCTTCACGATCTGGCCGGCGATCGACCTCAAGGGTGGGCAGGTCGTCCGGCTGGCCGAGGGCGATATGGCGCGCGCGACGGTCTATGCCGACGATCCGGCGGGGCAGGCCGCCCGCTTCGCTGCCGACGGCGCGACCGCGCTCCATGTCGTCGACCTCGACGGCGCCTTCGCCGGGGCGGGAGTCAATTCGGGCGCGGTCGAGGGAATCGTCGCTGCATTCCCCGGCGCGGTTCAGGTCGGCGGCGGCATCCGGAGCCGCGCCGACATCGACCGTTGGCTGGGCCTCGGCGTCGCCCGCGTCGTCATGGGGACGGCGGCGCTCGACGACCCCGACCTCGTGCGGAACGCGGCCACTGCCGCCCCCGGTCGGATCGTCGTCGCGGTCGACGCACGCGGCGGCATGGTCGCGACGCGCGGCTGGGCGAGCGTTTCGACCGTCACCGTCGTCGACCTCGCGCGCCGTTTCGAGGATGCCGGGGTCGCCGCGCTGCTGTTCACCGATGTCGGGCGTGACGGGATGCTCAAGGGCGTCAACGTCGACGCGACCTCCGCCCTTGCCGCCGCGTGCCGCCTGCCCGTCATTGCCAGTGGCGGCGTTGCGGGCGGCGACGACATCACCGCGCTCCGCCGCCACGCCAACATTGCGGGGGTCATCGTCGGGCGCGCGATCTACGACGGGCGGCTGACGCTGGCCGATGCGTTGCGGCTGGCGGCGGCACCGTCATGACGCTCGCCGTCCGCGTCATCCCGTGCCTCGACGTCGCCGCTGGGCGCGTGGTCAAGGGCGTCAACTTCACCCGGCTGACCGACGCCGGCGATCCGGTCGAGGCGGCGCGCGCCTACGACGCGGCGGGGGCGGACGAGCTGGTCTTCCTCGACATCACCGCGACGCACGAGGACCGCGGCACGATCCTCGACATCGTCCGCAAGACGGCATCGGTGTGCTTCATGCCGCTGACCGTCGGCGGCGGGGTTCGGACGGTCGACGACGTTCGTGCGCTGTTGCTCAGCGGGGCCGACAAGGTCGGGGTCAATTCCGCCGCCGTCGCGCGCCCCGACCTGATCGGCGAGCTGTCGCGCCACTTCGGCGAACAGTGCATCACCGTCGCGATCGACGCGAAATCGGTGTCGCCCGGGCGGTGGGAAATCTTCACCCACGGCGGGCGGACCGCAACCGGGATCGACGCTGTCGCCTTTGCGATTCGTGCGGCGCAACTCGGCGCGGGCGAAATTTTGCTCACCAGCATGGACCGCGACGGGACAAAGTGCGGCTATGACCTCGACCTGACGCGCGCCGTCGCCGACGCGGTGCCGGTGCCGGTCATCGCCAGCGGCGGCGTCGGCGGCGTCGGCGACCTTGCCCCCGGTGTCATCGACGGCCATGCCAGCGCGGTGCTTGCAGCGTCGATCTTCCATTTCGGCGAGGCGAGCGTCGCCCAGGCCAAGGCCGCGCTTGCGGCGGCGGGCATCGTGGTGCGGACATGACCCTTCCCGCCGCACCCCCGACCGACGCCTTCGACCGGCTGCTGGCGACGATCGCCGACCGCCGCACCGGCGACCCCGCGTCGTCCTATGTCGCCAAACTGACCGCGAGGGGTCGCGCCAAGATCGCCCAGAAACTCGGCGAGGAAGCGGTCGAAACTGTCATCGCCGCCATGGGCGACGACCGCGCCGAACTGGTGGGGGAGGCGACCGACCTGATCTTCCACCTCGCCGTCCTGCTCGCCGACGCGGGGTTGAGTTTCGCCGACCTCCGCGCCGAACTGGTCCGCCGCGAGGGCGTGTCGGGGCTCGCGGAGAAGGCTTCCCGCAAAGGATAGACGATGCCCGTCCCCGCCATCGCCCCGTACGATCCCGCCAACATCTTCGCGCGCATCTTGCGCGACGAGATTCCCAGCCGCCGGGTATACGAGGATGCGTTCGCCGTCGCGTTCCACGATCTCAACCCGCAGGCTCCGGTCCACGTCCTCGTCATCCCGCGCGGCCCCTATATGTCGTGGGCGGATTTCAGCGCGACGGCGTCGGACGCGGAGATCGCCGGGTTCGTCCGCGCGGTCGGTGCGGTCGCGCGGCAGCTGGGGCTGGAGGAGCAGGGTTATCGTCTGTTGGCGAACGCCGGGTTCGACGCGCATCAGGAGGTGCCGCATCTCCACGTCCACCTGTTCGGCGGACGGGCGTTGGGGCCGATGCTGGCGGGGTAAGGCTGCAGCCGGGCGCTATTTTCTAATTCCTCCCCCACCGCAGGAGGGGGACCATCGCCCTTCCGCGATGGTGGAGGGGGCGACTGGGCGGCCATGATCCTGCCCGGTCGCCCCCTCCCTCGCGCGTGCCGCGCGCCACCTCCCCCGGTGGGGGAGGATTTGCTGGCCCCACGCTGGAAGGATTTATCGACGCCCCACCCCTTGCGCGCCGCCCGCTGTCGCCCATCTTCCAACCATAGGCCGCATCCGCATGTCCCCGCTCCACCGCGCCGCTTTGTCACTCGTCGCCACGGCGGCGGGCCTTGCTGCATTGTGGTTGCTGGTCGTCGCGGTGCCCGACCTGATCGATCGCCATCGCGACGGTGCGCTGGCCGAGGCGTTGCTGGTTCTTGTCGCCGTTCCCGCCGGGCTCGTCTGGGGCGCCACCCGGCTCGCTTCCGCGCTCCGGGACATCCGCGATGACTGACGACACCTACCCGCTCGAACCTGCGACGTACCAACCGCGCCGTCTGCCCGTCCGCCGCATCGGCTGGATCGCGGGCGTGCTGGTCGTGCTGTTCATCGCGGGCAGCTTTCTCGCGCAAGCCTTTTTCCGCGTCCTGCCCGGCTATGTCGGCATCCGCGTCAACAATATCGGCTCCGACGCGGGTGTCGTCAGCCACGCGCTCCCGGTCGGCTGGTACTTCGCCCCGCCGGGGGTCAATTATTACGAATATCCGGTGTTCACCCGCACCTATAGCTGGACGAGTTCGAAGACCGAGCAGAACACGATCGACGAAAGCTTCGGCTTTCAGGACAAGAACGGCCTTGGCCTCCGCGCCGATATCGCCGTGGCGTACCACGTCGATCCGCTCCGCGCGCCGATCCTGTTTCAGCGATACCGCGCCGATATGGACGCGATCATTCAAGGGCCGCTGCGCAACGCGATCCGCAACGCAATCGTCGAGCGCGCGTCGCAGCTCGGCGTCGAACAGATCTACGGGCCGATGAAGGCGCAGCTCGTCAACGACGCGCTCCGCGACGTGCAGAAGTATTTCACCCCGGTCGGGCTGCAGGTCGAACAGCTGTACTGGGCGGGTAACATCATCGTGCCCGACGCGGTCCTCGCGCAGATCAACGCCAAGATCGCCAACGAACAGGCGGCGCTCGCGGCGCAGGCGAACGTGGCGACGGCGACCGCCGACGCGATGGCGCGCGTCGCCAAGGCGAAGGGCGATGCCGAAGCGATCCGCGTCGAGGCCGAGGCGATCCGCACCAACCCCGAAATCGTCCAGCTCCGTGCGGTCGAAAAATGGGACGGGCGTCTGCCGACATACACCGGCGGGGGCGCGCCGCTGCCGTTCGTCGGGGTGAAGTAATGGCTTGATCCTCCCCCGCGTCCGGGGGAGGGAGACCCGGCACAACCTCGGGGGGCACATGAAACTGGCACGCATCATCTACACTGTCGCGGGCACCTACGGCATCGTCGTCCTGCTCCCCGCGCTGTTCACCGCCCCCGGCGCCGTCACGCCGTTGTTTTACTACGCCTTCTTCGCGTCGGCGCTGGTCTGGCAATTCGCGTTCCTCGTCATCGCGGTCGATCCGGTGCGCTTCCGGATGCTGATGCCGGTCACGGTGCTGGAGAAAGCGGCGTTCTTCGTGCCGTGCCTGCTGTTGTACCGCGCGGGGACGATCCCCGCCGACGCGGCGTTTTACGGCGGCATGGTCGACGGGGCGCTGATGTTGCTGTTCGCGCTCGCGTGGTGGCGGAGCGGAGTGGGCCGCGCGAAGGCCTGAGGGTCGCCGCTGCGTCGTCCGCCCTACCTCCGTCGTCATCCCGGCGGACGCCGGGACCCAAGG
>JAYTXW010000033.1:0-3632 GCA_043742745.1 Sphingomonadaceae bacterium | reverse complement strand
AGCCACACATTTCTTGCCTTCACCGCCACGGCCCCCCTATCGTCGTTTCGTTCCGGGGAAGGTGACGCGATGCGCGCGATGCAATCAAGTCTGATTTTGCTGCTGGCGGCGATTGCCGCTCCGGCAATAGCGGCGACGCCTGCCGTGCCAGCCGCCGCGACCGCCGCCGTCGACCGCCTGTTCAGCGACACGGCAGAGGGCGAGACGCGCGCGATCGTCGTCCTGCAGAATGGCGTGCCGGTCATCGAACGCTACGCCCGCGGCTACGGCCCGGCGAATCGCTTCATCAGCTGGTCGATGGCGAAGTCGGTGACATCGACGCTGATCGGCCAGCTCGTCGGCGCGGGGAAGCTGAGCCTCGACGCCCCGGCCCCGGTTCCAGCGTGGCACGCGCAAGCGAACGACCCGCGGGGCAAGATCACGCTGGCGCACCTCCTCCATATGTCGTCGGGGCTGCGGCACGAGGAGGTCAAGCCGGTCGAGGATGCCGACACCAACCGCGCGCTGTTCGCCGACACGAGCAACGATGCCGCCGCCGCCGCCGAGGCTGCACCGCTCGCGTACCCCCCTGGAACGCATTACCAATATTCGACGCTGACGACGGTCATCCTCGACGACCTCAGCGTCCGCACGATTGCGCCTGCCGCGACGACGCCGGTCGCCCGCCGTGCCGCGATGCAGGCATATCTTCACGACCACCTGGTCGTCCCGGCCGGGATGGCGAGCCTCGTCTGCGAATATGACGCGGCGGGCACCATGCTCGGCGGCTCATTCTGCCACGCGACCGCGCGTGACTGGGCGAAATTCGGCCAGATGTACCTCGACGGTGGCGTCGTTGCTGGCGCGCAGGTCGTCCCGCCCGCGTGGATCAAGTTCGTCACCACCCAAGCTGCGACCAACCCAACCTACGGCGGGCACTTCTGGCTCAACCACAAGAAAAGCACCGAGGGTCGCCCGGCGCTATTCCCCGATCAGGGGCCGCCCAACCTGTTCTCGGCGATCGGCCACCTTGGCCAGTACGTCATGGTCGCGCCGTCGAAACACCTCGTCGTCGTCCGCCTCGGCAAGACCGCCGACGGGTCCCGCGGCGACCTGGTTCCGATGCTCGGGCGATTGGTCAACGCCTTCCCCGATGCGAAGTGAGTGACACCAGTACCAATAAGCCCATCGGGGCCATCGACCATCGCATTATCGACGTGCGGCTTGACGAGCGCACTATCTTGTGGCGCAACGCCGACATTGAGCAGGAGCGCCGCGTCGCCATTTTCGACCTGCTTGAAGGCAATTTCTTCAAACCACTCGGCACCAACGATGACGGCTACGCCGGGCCGTACAAGGTCGTCATGGGGGTCGAGGAGGGGCGGCTGACCGTCGCCGTCGCGCGCTGCGACGACACCCCGCTCGGAAACCTCGTCGTCCCGCTATCGCCGTTTCGCCGGATCGTCCGCGATTATTTCGCAATCTGCGACAGCTATTTCAAAGCGATCCGCAATGCGACGCCCAGCCAGATCGAAACGATCGACATGGCCCGCCGCGGCATCCACAACGAAGCTGCCGAACTCGTCGTCGAACGCTTCGCCAGCCGCGTCGAAGTCGACCATGACACCGCCCGGCGGCTGTTCACGCTGATCTGCGTGCTGCACATCCGGCAATAGGGAGCCGCCATTGTCCGTCCAATCCGACCGCTGGATTCGTGAGCAGGCGCTCGCCCATGGCATGATCGAGCCATTCGTCGATCGGCAGCAGCGCGACGGCGTAATCAGTTACGGCCTGTCGTCCTACGGCTACGATGCGCGGGTGTCGGACGAGTTCAAGATCTTCACCAACGTCGATTCGGTGACGGTCGACCCCAAAGACTTCCACCCGGCCAGCTTCGTCGACCGCAAGACCGATTGCTGCATCATCCCGCCGAACAGCTTCGCGCTCGCGCGGACGGTCGAATATTTCAGGGTGCCGCGCGACGTGCTCGTCATCTGCCTCGGCAAGTCGACCTATGCGCGGTGCGGGATCATCGTGAATGTCACCCCGCTTGAGCCGGGGTGGGAGGGGCACGTCACGCTCGAGTTCTCGAACACGACGCCGCTGCCGGCAAAGGTCTATGCCAACGAGGGCGCGTGCCAGTTCCTGTTCCTCCAGGGCAACGAGCCGTGCGAAGTCAGCTACGCCGACCGCGCGGGGAAGTACCAGGGCCAGCGCGGGGTGACGCTACCGAAGCTGTGACGCGGCGCGTCACGGGGCAGAAACTGTCACGCGGTCGAGCAGCGCGAGCCACGCTGTCGCCGACGCTCTGATGCGGTGGTGGTCGAGGCGAGTAGCTGTCAGTGCCGGATCGGGCACCTGCCCGGCGACCGCCTGGACGGCGGCCGCGAGCGCGCCGGGGTCGGGCGGCGCGACCGCGCCGAAACTCGCGTCGCTCATGATTTCGGAGACGGCTGGCGAGCACGGCGTCGTCACGACCGGGGTGCCGGCGGCGAGTGCCTCGATCAAAACGGCGGGATAGCCTTCGTAGCGCGAGGTGCACAGGAACACGGTCGCGGTGCGCAGGAACGGCATCGTGTCGGCGACATGGCCGTGAAAGGTAACGCGGTCGGTCACGCCGAGCGCGGCGGCGCGGGCTTCGAGGTGGCCGCGCTCACGTCCGTCGCCGAGCAGGTCGAGGTGCCAGCCGGGGCCAAGCGCGGCGAGGGTTGCCAACGCGAGAGCGAAGTCCTTCTGCGGCATCATCCGCCCGGCGGCAACGATGCGGCGCGGGTTCGTCCGGCGGGAGGCGAGCGGCGGCGGCATCCACTCGTCGGGCAGGTTCGGCTCGGCGATCGTCGCAACCGGGCGGCGCAGCACCGCCTCCGCCTCAACGGCGAGCGCGGGCGACATCGCGACAAGCGCAGCATAATGCGCGCTGAAACGGGCAAACGCTCCGTTCTGGACGCGCTGGAACGGCGGCCCGCGCTCGACGAAGCGGACGGGGTTGCTGATTTTGGCGACGACGGGGGTTCGCAAGCCCGCGATGCGCGCGGCGGCAAAAGTCGGAACGTGCCAGTTGCCGGGGCTGACGACGACGTCGGGGGCGAGGGCGGCGAGCATCCGCGCCGCCGCGCGCCCGAACCGGAGCCGGTCGGGGATGTTCCTCGTTAACGCGGGATCGAACGCGACGACGTCCAGCCCATCGGCCAAGCCCCGCGCGACCCCCGCCTTGCTCCCGGCAACAATCGTTATCCGCCGCCCCGCCGCCGCCCAGCGCTGGGCGAGCCGGACGGCGATACGCTCGCTCCCACCGCCCGAAAAATCGTGGAGGACGAGGGCGATATGCCGTGCGCGTCCGTTATCGTCGGTCAAAACTGCACCCACCCTGATCATACCGCGCCCCTACGCTGATGCCGCGTGTTGGCCCGACTGCGCCCGCGCTCTAGCCGCGCCCCTTCGCCAAAGCTACACCAACGCAAGGCCCACCCGGAGACACTATATGCGTTCGTTGTTGTTGCTCACCGCCGCCGTTGCTTTCGCCGCCCCGCTCGCCGCCGCCCCCGCCAAGCCGACCTACGGCAGCTTCGGTTTCGACACTGGCGGCATGAACCGCGCGATCACGCCAGGCAACGACTTTGGGCGCTTCGCCAACGGGGCGTATCAGGACGCGC
>JAYTXW010000032.1:0-1748 GCA_043742745.1 Sphingomonadaceae bacterium | reverse complement strand
TATGAAAGACCGTTCACCGCTCCGCAACAAAGATGCGCCCGCTCGCCACAGTTAGGCGAAGCTATGTTGCAAATCCGTCACATGAGGGGTAGCGACCCTGCATCGAAGCAGACAGGGTGGAATGCCGTGAGCAATCGTACTGCCATCGTTGCCGTCATGATCGTCGGTGCGGCATCTATCGCTGGTCCTGCCGTCGCCCGCGCTCCGCAGCGCCCGCACGAAGCTGCGTCGAGCGTGATCACCGAGATCACCGGCTGCGTCGCGATAACCGACAATGTTGCGCGATTGGCATGTTTCGATGCCGCGACGGCGAAGCTGGTCGAGGCGACAGCCAAGGGCGACGTGAAGATCGTCGACCGTGAGGATATTCGCGCGACGCGGCGGTCGCTATTCGGCTTCACACTACCACATGTCGCTTTCTTCAAGGGCGACGACACCGCCGAGGATACGCCGTCGGAAATCGACACGACGATCAAGAGCGTCGGCCCGAGCGAATATGGCAAGTTCACGTTGACGATGGACGACGGCGCGGTGTGGAAGACGACCGAGCCGCTACCGCGCGATCCGCGCGCCGGGATGCCGGTTCACCTGAAGCGTGGCGCACTTGGTAACTATTTTATTCGCGTCGGTGCGATGCGGGCGGTGACGGCGCAGCGCGTCCGGTGACGCCGGGCTCGGTGGGGACGACGCCGCAGGCCCTTAACAGTGCCGGGATGCAACGGCTGAATGTCGGCGACGCTACCGCCGCTGCCCAGCTGTTTGCGCAAGCCGCCGCGCTCGACCCCAATGGCCTGCCGCTGTGGCTCAACCTTGCCAAGGCGCGCCGTGCAATGGGCGATGACGCTGGCGAGGGCGCGGCGCTGGCCGGGGCGCTGGCGATCGATGGCCGTGATCTGACCGCGCTAATCCGCTCCGCCGAACGGTTCGAACGGATCGGAGCGTTGGCGAAGGCACTTGGGGCATGGTCGGGCGTACTCGCCGTCGCGCCTCCGCTCGCCGAATGCACCGGGCCACTGCGCGACGCAGTGGCGCACGCCAGCGGGTTCGTCGCCGCGCGCAACGCCGCGTTCGCCGCCGACATCGATGCTGCGATCGGACCGACTCTGGCCGCCGTGCCGGAGCGCGAGCGACGGCGAATTGCGGCGGCGCTGGGGGCGGCGACAGGGCGGCGGCGGATTTATGCCAACGACTGCGCCGGGCTCCACTTCCCGTTCCTCCCCGCCGACGAATTTTTCGACCGCGACCATTTCCCGTGGCTGTCTGCGTTCGAGGCGCACACCCCGGCGATCCGCGCCGAAGCGCTCGCGTTGCGCGACGGTATCAAGCCCTATGTCGCGATGCCGTCGGGTGCGCCGCCGAACAAATGGACGCCGCTCGACGGGTCGCTCGATTGGGGCGCATATCACCTGTGGCAGGACGGGGCGGCGATCCCGGCGGCGATCGCGCGGTGCCCGGCAACGGCGGCGGCGCTGGCTACGGTGCCACAAGCCGATCTGCCGGGGCGCGCGCCGACGGTGTTTTTCTCAATCCTCCAGCCGCGCACCCGTATCCCGCCGCATACAGGCGTAAGCAACACGCGGACGATCATCCATTTGCCGCTCGTCGTGCGGCCGGGGTGTGGCTTCCGCGTCGGCGGCGAGACGCGCGAATGGGTCGAGGGCCACGCGCTCGCCTTCGACGATACGATCGAACACGAGGCGTGGAACGACAGCGATCAGATTCGGATCGTCCTGATTCTGGACGTGTGG
>JAYTXW010000031.1:0-1748 GCA_043742745.1 Sphingomonadaceae bacterium | reverse complement strand
TATGAAAGACCGTTCACCGCTCCGCAACAAAGATGCGCCCGCTCGCCACAGTTAGGCGAAGCTATGTTGCAAATCCGTCACATGAGGGGTAGCGACCCTTCATCGAAGCAGACAGGATGGAACCCCGTGAGCAATCGGACTGCCATCGTTGCCGTCATGATCGTCGGTGCGGCATCCATCGCTGGTCCTGCCGTGGCCCGCGCTCCGCAGCGCCCGCACGAAGCAGCGTCGAGCGTGATCACCGAAATCACCGGCTGCGTGACGATCACCAACAATGTTGCGCGATTGGCGTGTTTCGATGCCGCGACGGCGAAGCTGGTTGAGGCGACGGCCAAGGGCGACGTCAAGATCGTCGATCGTGAGGATATTCGCGTGACGCGGCGGTCGCTGTTCGGCTTCACCCTGCCGCACGTCGCTTTCTTCAAGGGCGACGATACCGCCGAGGATACACCGTCGGAGATCGACACAATAATCAAGAGCGTCGGCCCGAGCGAATATGGCAAGTTCACGCTGACGATGGAAGACGGCGCGGTGTGGAAGACGACCGAGCCGCTGCCGCGCGATCCGCGCGCCGGGATGCCGGTTCACCTGAAGCGCGGCGCGCTCGGTAACTATTTTATTCGCGTCGGTGCGATGCGGTCGGTGACGGCGCAGCGCGTCCGGTGACGTCAGGTTCGGTGGGGACGACACCGCACGCCCTCAACAGTGCCGGGATGCAACGGTTGAATGCCGGTGACGCCGCCGCCGCCGCCGAGCTATTCGCACAAGCCGCCGCGCTCGACCCCAATGGCCTGCCGCTGTGGCTAAACCTCGCCAAGGCGCGCCGCGCGATGGGCGACGACATTGGCGAGGGCGCGGCGCTGGCCGGGGCACTGTCGATCGATGCGCGCGACCTGACCGCGCTAATCCGCTCCGCCGAACGGTTAGAACGGATTGGAGCCCTGGCGAAAGCACTTGTGGCATGGTCGGGCGTACTCGCCGTCGCACCCCCGCTCGCCGAGTGCACCGTGCCACTGCGCGACGCGGTGGCGCACGCGAGCGGATTCGTCGCCGCGCGCAACGCCGCGTTCGCCGCCGACATCGATACCGCGATCGCGCCGGCCTTGGCCGCGGTGCCGGTGCGCGAGCGGCGTCGAGTCGAGGCGGCGCTGGACGCGGCGACGGGGCGGCGGCGGATTTACGCTAACGACTGCGCCGGGCTCCACTTCCCGTTCCTCCCCGCCGACGAGTTTTTCGACCGCGACCATTTCCCATGGCTGGCTGCGTTCGAGGCCCACACTCCGGCGATCCGCGCCGAAGCGCTCGCATTACGCGACGGCATCAAGCCCTATGTCGCGATGCCCTCCGGTGCGCCGCCGAATAAGTGGACGCCGCTCGACGGGTCGCTTGATTGGGGCGCGTATCATCTGTGGCAGGATGGGGCGGCGATCCCGGCGGCGATTGCGCGGTGCCCGGCGACGGCGGCGGCGCTGGCTACGGTGCCACAAGCCGACCTCCCGGGGCGCGCGCCGACGGTGTTTTTCTCGATCCTCCAGCCGCGCACCCTCATCCCGCCGCATACGGGCGTCAGCAACACGCGGACGATCATCCATTTGCCGCTCGTCGTTCCGCCGGGGTGTGGCTTTCGCGTCGGCGGCGAGACGCGCAAGTGGGTCGAGGGCCACGCGCTCGCCTTCGACGATACGATCGAACACGAGGCGTGGAACGACAGCGATCAGATTCGGATCGTCCTGATTCTGGACGTGTGG
>JAYTXW010000030.1:0-3906 GCA_043742745.1 Sphingomonadaceae bacterium | reverse complement strand
GGCCTCGATGGTGATCGCCTGCGCCGGGCACACCGCCTCGCACAGCTTGCACGCGATGCACCGCTCCTCGCCGTTCGGATAGCGGCGCAGCGCGTGCTCGCCGCGGAAGCGGGGGGACAGCTGCCCCTTCTCGAACGGGTAGTTGAGCGTGGCCTTCGGCTTGAACTGATAGCGGAAAGTCAGCGCGAGCCCGCGGATGAATTCGAGCAGAAGGAGGGATTTCGCGGCGCGGAAGACGGCGTTCATAATTTTTCTGCCTGCTGCTTTCCTAAGGCCACAGCACCTGCCGTTTCTGAACAGGTTCCGTAGTAGAACTGATCGAAATCAACCGAGCCATCTGCTGTTCCGAGTTTCATGACCTGTGCGTCCCGAGTGCTGGCGCCGATCTTCAAAGCATCGAAGCCAATTACGGCCCGCCAGCCGTTTTCGAAGCCTGAGAATACGGTTAGCGAACCGTCAGATTTTGAAGTCATCTTCAAAGCCGATTTGACCATCACAAGATTGTCGGGATCATCGACACGAATGAGCGGGCGCTTTGAGCGTGCGGAAGATATGGTCACCGTCAGCAAATGCGAGCCGGTAACAATTGCTTTGTTATCTTTATCGGCACCGGATACCCGACCGAAATGACAACTAAACACGAGACTATCAGAGGGTCGTAGTGCCGCTCCTATCGCAGCGCCTGACATAAGTGTCGCGACTGTGAATAGTCGGGTCGGTCGCCAACGCTTCATGCGTAATGCCCCGTGAACACCAGCCACCCGCTGACCACGCACACCCAGAACAGCGAGATCGGCAGGAACACCTTCCACCCGAGCCGCATCAACTGGTCGTAGCGGTAGCGCGGCACCGTCGCCTTCACCCACGCGAAAATGTAGAACATCAGGAACAGCTTGGCGAAGAACCAGACGAACCCCGGGACGACGTACAACGGGGCCCAATTGAGCGGCGGCAGCCAGCCGCCGAGGAAGAGCAGGCTGCACAAAGCGCACATCAGCAGGACGTTGGCGTATTCGCCGAGGAAGAACAAAGCGAACGCCATCGACGAATATTCGACCTGGTAACCGGCGACGAGCTCGGCCTCGGCTTCGGGCAGGTCGAACGGCGGGCGGTTGGTCTCGGCCAATGCCGAGATGAAGAAGACGATGCTCATCGGAAACAGCAACGGGTTGAGGATGTTGCCGTTGAAGAAGCCGAGGACGTTACCCTTCTGGCTCGCGACGATGTCGGACAGGTTGAAGCTGCTCGAATACAGCACGACGCAGACGATGACGAAGCCGATCGACACCTCGTAGCTCACCATCTGCGCCGCCGAGCGCAGCCCGCCGAGGAACGCGTATTTCGAGTTCGACGCCCAGCCCGACATGATAATGCCGTAAACCCCCATCGAGCTGACCGCGAGCAAGTACAGGATGCCGACGTTGATGTCGGCGAGCACCACCCCGGCCTGGATCGGGATCACCGCCCACGCGATCAATGCCAGCGTGAAGGTGATCATCGGCGCGATCAGGAACACCCCGACGTTTGCCCCCGACGGGATGATCGTCTCCTTGAGGAACAGCTTGAGCGCGTCGGCGAAGGTCTGGAGCACCCCGAACGGCCCGACGACGTTCGGCCCGCGCCGCAACTGCATCCCCGCCCAGATCTTGCGGTCGGCATAGACGGCGAGCGCGACGCCGACCATCACCGGCAACGCGATCAGCAGGATCAGGATGATCGTGCCGACGAGATAGCCAAAATCGTGGCCGAGGAAGCCTTGGAAGAAGCCGGTGAAGCCCATTATTCCGCCGCCTCGAGCCGGGGTTCTTGCGCCTCGACGATCTCGTCGACGCACTCGGCCATCGTCCGGCTGGCGCGCGCGATCGCGTTGGTCAGGTAGAAGTTGCGGATTGGCAGGGTAAACGGCCCCGACGGCGCGGGCGCGTCGCTGGCGGCGGGCGCGGTCCAAACGGCGGGTGTCGCGCCTTCGCTCGCGAGATGCGGCCATTCGGCGGCAATTCGCGTCCGCAGCGCGCGGAGGTCGTCGTAGGGCAACGCGTTCCCCAGCACCGCCGACAGCGCGCGGAAGATCGTCCAGTCCTCGCGCGCCTCGCCCGGCGGGAACGCCGCGCGCTGGCCGCGCTGGACCCGGCCCTCGAGGTTGACCCACGTACCCGATTTCTCGGTGTAGGCGGCGGCAGGGAGAACGACGTCGGCCGATCCGACGCCGCGGTCGCCGTGATGGCCGATGTAGACGGTGAAGGCGCCCGCGACCTCAACCTCGTCGACGCCGAGGTTTAACAGCACCTTCGGCGGCGCGGCGGCCAGCGCCTCCATCCCGCCGTCGCTCGTGAATCCGATGTCGAGCGCACCCACGCGCGACGCGGCGGTGTGAAGGAGATTGACACCGTTCCAGCCGTCGCGGACGAGATCATGCTTTGCCGCGAGCGCGTGGACCGCGGCGAGGCTCGCCACCCCGCCCATCCCGACGATCATCGCCGGACGCTCGGCTTTGGTCAGCGCGTCGATGATCGCCTTCGGCAGATCGCCGAGCAGGCCCGCGTCGTCGCCGAGCTGCGTCACTGGGTAGGTCAGATCGACCTCCGGCCCGAGGTTGAATACCTTTGCCCCGCCGCGACGCACCGCCTTGCGAATCCGCGTATTGACCAGTGGCGCCTCCCAGCGCGGGTTCGTCCCAACGAGCAGCACGACGTCGGCGCGCTCAATCCCGGCGAGACCCGAATTGAACAAATAGTGCGACCGATCGCCCGTCGTCACCGCTGCGCCGTCGGTCCGGCATTCGTGGCGCACCGATCCGAGCGTGCCGAGCAAATCCTTGAGCGCGACCATCGCCTCGACGTCGCAAAGGTCGCCCGCGACCGCCGCGACGTCGCTGCCAGAAACCCCGGCGAGCGCCGCCTTGATCGCGACGAACGCCTGTGTCCAGCTCGCCTTGACCAGCCTGCCGCCGGCGCGGACATATGGCGTATCGAGCCGGCCGCGCTGGAGCCCGTCGCAGGCGAAGCGCGTGACGTCGCTCGCCCACTCCTCGTTGACGTCGTCGTTCAGCCGCGGCGTCACCCGCATCACCGTACCGCTGCGGGTGTGGAGGGTGATGTTGGTCCCGACCGCGTCCATGACATCGATCGATTCGGTCTTCTTGAGTTCCCACGGCCGCGCCTCGAACGCATAGGGCTTCGACGTCAGCGCTCCGACGGGGCACAGGTCGATGATGTTGCCCGACAGCTCCGACCGCACCGCGCCTTCGAGGTACGAGGTGATCTGCATATTCTCGCCGCGCCCGATCGCGCCGATCTCCTCGACGCCCGCGACCTCCTCGGCGAAACGGACGCAGCGGGTGCAGTGGATGCACCGCGTCATCACCGTCTTGATCAGCGGCCCCATGTACTTCTCGGTCACCGCGCGCTTGTTTTCGAGGTAGCGCGTATGGCCCTTGCCGTAGGCGAGGCTCTGGTCCTGGAGGTCGCACTCGCCGCCCTGGTCGCAGATCGGGCAGTCGAGAGGGTGGTTGATGAGGAGGAATTCCATCACCCCCTCGCGCGCCTTCTGCGTCTTGGCGCTGCGGGTGTGGACCACCTGCCCGTCGGCGGCGGGCATCGCGCACGACGCCACCGGCTTGGGCGACTTGTCGATCTCGACGAGGCACATCCGGCAGTTGCCCGCGATGCTTAATCTTTCATGGTAGCAGAAGCGCGGAATCTCAGCCCCCGCGGCTTCGCACGCCTGCATGACGGTGGCGCCCTGCGGGACTTCGACCTCAATGCCGTCGATGGTGAGTTTAGGCATGTTCGTCTCGCTTGGCCGGCAGCACGCCGACCGCGAGCGACATCGGGCGGTCAGGGCTTTCGGGATTGGGTATCAGCCGCATCCGCTGTGGATCGACGTGAAGGTCGAGGTCCTCAAGCG
>JAYTXW010000029.1:0-2198 GCA_043742745.1 Sphingomonadaceae bacterium | reverse complement strand
GTCGGTCTCCAGGCGCGGCTGATGAGCCAGTCGCTACGCAAGTTGACCGGGTCGATCAGCCGGTCGCGCTGCATTGTCATCTTCATCAACCAGCTGCGGATGAAGATCGGCGTGATGTACGGTAACCCCGAAACGACAACCGGGGGCAACGCGCTCAAGTTCTACGCAAGCGTCCGCCTCGACATCCGCCGCACCGGCGCGATCAAGGACCGTGACGAGGTTGTTGGCAACACAACGCGCGTCAAAGTGGTCAAGAACAAGGTGTCGCCGCCGTTCAAGCAGGTCGAGTTTGACATCATGTATGGCGAAGGCATCTCGAAGACCGGCGAAATCCTCGACCTTGGCGTCAAGGCCAACGTCGTCGAGAAATCAGGCGCATGGTTCAGTTACGATTCGATCCGCATCGGCCAGGGCCGCGAGAACGCCAAGAAATTCCTTAAGGAAAATCCGGAGGTGCGCGACCGGATCGAGAAGGCGGTTCGCGACAACGCCGCCGGTCTCGGCGAGGCGCTGATGGTCGGCCCGTCGGGCGACGGCGACGGCGAGGAGTAGACCTCCCCGTCGTCATTCGTGCGAATGCGGGGACACTGTTGGAATCTTTTACGCTGGATTCCCACAGACACAGGAACGACGGGTTTTGGGCCGGGTGCGGATCACGCGCTTGAGGTGTACCTACACCTCGCCTAAGTCTCGGCGATGATTACCACCAACGATATCCGGCGCAGCTTCCTCGATTATTTCGCGACGACCGGGCATCGCGTCGTCGCGTCGGCCCCGTTGGTGCCGCAGAACGACCCAACGCTGATGTTCGTCAATGCCGGCATGGTCCCGTTCAAAAACGTCTTTACCGGCCAGGAAAGCCGTCCGTACACAACCGCCGTGTCGGCGCAGAAATGCGTCCGTGCCGGCGGCAAGCATAACGACCTCGATAACGTCGGCTATACTGCGCGCCACCACACGTTCTTCGAAATGCTAGGCAATTTTTCGTTCGGGCAATATTTCAAGGCGCAGGCGATCGAACACGCCTGGACGTTGCTGACGCGCGAATGGAGCATCGACCCAGCTCGGTTGACAGTCACCGTCTATCACACCGACGACGAAGCCTTTGATTTGTGGCGCACCATCGCCGGTCTGCCTGACGACCGCATCATCCGCATCGCGACGAATGATAATTTCTGGTCGATGGGTGATACCGGCCCATGCGGTCCGTGTTCCGAAATCTTCTTCGACCACGGCGACCAAATCCCGGGTGGGCCGCCGGGCAGCGCGGACGAGGACGGCGACCGCTTCGTCGAAATCTGGAACCTCGTCTTCATGCAGTACGAACAGGTCGACGCCGCGACCAGGCTCGATTTGCCGCGCCCGTCGATCGACACCGGCATGGGGCTCGAGCGCGTCGCCGCCGTCCTCCAGGGGGTCCACGATAATTACGACACTGACACCTTCCGCGCGTTGATCGCAGCCAGCGGCGCGCTGACCGCGACGCCGACTACAGGCGCGACGCAGGCGTCACACCGCATCCTTGCCGATCATTTGCGGACGAGCGGCTTTCTTGTTGCCGATGGCGTCCTGCCGTCGAACGATGGGCGCGGCTATGTCTTGCGCCGGATCATGCGTCGCGCGATGCGCCATGCCCATCTGCTCGCGGCCGCTGAGCCGCTGATGCATCGCCTTGTGCCGACGCTCGTTGCCGAAATGGGCGTCGCTTATCCCGAACTGCTGCGCGCGCAGCCGCTAATCGAGGCGACATTGCTTCAGGAGGAGACGCGCTTTCGCGTTACGCTCGATAACGGCCTGCGCCTTCTCGGCGATGCGACTGCCGCGCTGGGCACCGGCGACACGCTTCCTGGCGCGACCGCGTTCAAGCTCTACGATACGTTTGGCTTCCCGTATGATCTGACCGAAGATGCGCTTCGCGATCGCGGCATCGGCGTCGACCGCGCCGGGTTCGATGCCGCGATGGCCGAGCAGCGCCGCGCCGCGCGTGCCGCGTGGACCGGGTCGGGGCAGAGCGCATCGGCGGCGGTATGGTTCGACATCCTCGACGCCGTCGGCCCCACCGAATTCACAGGCTACGCCAGCGACATCGCGCAGGGCGAGGTCGTCGCCTTGGTCAAGGACGGCGTCCGCGTCGACGCTGCGGTGGCCGGCGACGATATCGCCATCGTCACCAATCAAACGCCCTTCTACGGCGAATC
>JAYTXW010000028.1:0-3642 GCA_043742745.1 Sphingomonadaceae bacterium | reverse complement strand
GTGCACGCGGGCGTCGTGATGCAGCAGTCCGGGCGGTGCGTCAGGCCGAGGCGCAGCGCAGCGCCAGTGCGGCACAGGTCGCCGCCGACCGCGCCGCCGTTGTCGGCGCCGACGCCCAGTCGCGCGTCACCGCCGCCGACCTTGCCAACAGCCAAGTCATTGCGCCGATCGTCGGGCGCATAGCCAACCGCACCGTGACGCCCGGCAGCTATGTCACGCCGGGGCAGCAGCTGCTCGCGATCGTGCCCTTGAAGCTGTGGGTGACGGCAAACTTCAAGGAAACCCAGCTCCGCCTGATGCGCGTCGGCCAGCACGTCACGCTGCGGATCGACGCCGTTCCCGACGTCGAGTTCAAAGGCCATGTTGAATCGTTCCAACGCGGCGCAGGTCAGGCGTTTGCCCTGTTGCCCGCCGAAAACGCGACCGGCAATTTCGTCAAAGTCGTCCAACGCGTGCCCGTCCGCATCGCGATCGATTCACCCGGAATTGAAGCCTATCCGGTCGGTCCGGGGATGTCGGTCGTGCCCCGCGTCAAGGTCCGTTAGATGGCCGCACTTGGCGGCGGCGGTGACTGGAACCCGTCGCGATCGGCGGCGGGGAAACGTGCGCCGTGGCTTATCGTCGGCGTCATCTCGATTGCGACGTTCATGGAGGTGCTGGACACCGCCGTCGCCAACGTCAGCCTGGGTCATATCGCCGGTAGCCTGTCGGTTTCGCCCGACGAAGCGACATGGGTGCTGACCAGCTACCTCGTCGCCAACGCGGTGATCATCCCGATCTCGGGATGGCTTTCGAATGTTATCGGACGGAAACGATATTACATGGCCTCGGTCGTGCTGTTCACGGCGGCATCGTTGCTCTGCGGTCTGGCCCCGAACCTTCAGATCCTCATTCTCGCCCGCATCCTGCAGGGCATCGGCGGCGGCGGTCTGGCCCCGTCCGAGCAGTCAATGCTCGCCGACACGTTTCCGCCGGCAAAGCGCGGGCAGGCGTTCGCAGCCTATGCCTTCGTCATTATCGTCGCGCCTGTAATTGGACCGACGATTGGCGGTTTTGTCACGGACAGCTATTCTTGGCACTGGATCTTCCTGATCAACGTACCCATTGGCATTCTCTCACTTTTTCTTGTCGGCACCTTCGTCGACGAACCTAAGACGCTAGTTGACGAGCGGATGGCGCGCCTGAAGAAAGGGCTCAAGGTCGATTTCGTCGGCTTTATCCTCGTTGCCATCGGGCTGGGGAGCCTCGAGATCTTTCTCGACCGCGGTCAGCGCGAAGACTGGTTCGGAAGCGACTTCATCGTCGCGACGGCGGCGATCGCCGTGGTTGCAATCACTTTCCTCATCGTTTGGGAGGCTACCCGCAAGGACCCGATCGTCAACGTGCGTCTTCTCGCCAACCGTAACTTTGCTGCCGTGGTCGCGGTCATGTTCACCACCGGCGTCATTTTATTCGGGTCGACGCAGTTGATCCCGCAGATGCTCCAGCAGGTGTTCGGTTACAGCGCAACCGATGCCGGGTTCGCAATGACACTGGGCGGGCTGGCGACGGTCCTCGTCGTTCCCGTGGCCGGCGTGCTGACCGGCAAGGCTGATGCTCGCGTCTTGATCGGCTTCGCGCTTATCGTGTCGGCGATTGCGCTGGGTCATTTGACGACTTTGAACACCTTGGCGAGCTTCGGCGACTTTGCGTGGGCGCGCGCCTATCAGGCGGTTGCACTGCCATTTCTATTCGTTCCCTTAAGTGCGGCGGCGTACACCGGGCTGAGGCCGAACCAAACAAACGAAGCGTCATCGCTGCTCAACGTCTTCCGCAATCTTGGCGGGTCGGTCGGTATTGCGCTGAGCCAGGCGTGGCTCGGCGTCGAGGCCCAGGTGCGCCAGTCGCGGCTCATCGAGCATCTCAACCCGCTCGCGCCTAACTATGCCGCGGGTCTGACCCGGGTCGAAGACGCGCTCCGCGGGGCTGGCGTGGCAGCAGCAGCGGCGACGCAGGCGGCACACGGCGAGCTGTACCGGATCGCCGGACGGCAGGCGGCGATGCTCGCCTATCTCGACGTCTTCCGCGCGCTGATGGTCTACACCCTGTGCGCGATCCCGCTCGTCCTTCTGCTCAAGGCCCCGGCCAAAGGTCGGGCGGCGGCAGTCGAATGAGACGCATCATCGCCCTTGGCGCGTTGGTTGCGCTGGCCGCCTGTACCGTCGGCCCCGACTATGTCCGCCCGGAGGTTCCCGTGCCGCCGCACTTCGTCGAAGCGCCGGCGGCCGCGCCGCTTGCCGCTGCGGGCGCTGAGCCGGGTCGGTGGTGGACCCGGTTCAACGATCCCATCCTCACGTCGCTGATCGAGCGGGCGATCGCGGGCAACCTCGACCTTGCCACCGCGCGCACCCGGATCGAAGGCGCCCGGGCGCAGGAACGCGAAGCCCGCGCGGCGCGTCTGCCAGCGATCGGCGGGCGGGCTGGGGTCAACCGGATCGACTTCAGCAAGAACGGAGGCATCAATTCGATCGCCAGCGCGTTCGGCGGCGGCAGCAACACGCCTCCCGGCCAAGGCGTCGCCGGGCCGGGCAAGGGCATCACGGCGTGGTCGATCGGGGTTGACGCGTCGTGGGAGGTTGACCTGTTCGGCGGCGTCCGGCGCGGCGTCGAGGGGGCCCAAGCGCGGACGGCGGCGGCCGAATGGAACGCCCGCGACCTTCAGGTCAGCGTCGCCGCCGAGGTCGCGTCCGACTATCTGATGCTCCGCTCGCTGCAGCGCCAAATCGACATCGCGCAGGCCGAAGTGGCGCGCCAGCAGGCCACGCTGCGTCTCGTCAAGGCGCGCCGCAATGTCGGCCTGATCGCCGAACTGCCGCAGCGCCAGCAGGCACTCCAGCTGTCGAACGTCGCTGCGTCGCTACCTCTGCTTACCGCACGCGCGCGCGACGAGGTCCACGCGCTCGGCGTCCTGACTGGTGCCGGGGTGGACGGGCTCGACGCGGCGCTGACGGCCCCTGCGGCCCTCCCCGCATTACCGCCAACCGTGCCTGCGGGACTGCCGTCGGACCTGCTTCGCCGCCGCCCCGACATCCGCGCCGCCGAGCGCCAGTTAGCGGCCGCGACCGCCGACATCGGCGTCGCCCAGGCCGATCTTTACCCCAAGTTCAACCTGATGAGCATGGCCGAGCTGATCTCGACCAACCTGGCGACCTTGGTCGCCCGCGCCTCGGTCCAGACCAGTGCCAACGCCGCCGTGACGCTGCCCATCTTCGACGGCGGGCGGCGCAAGGGGGTGGTCGCCGAACGCCGCGCCGCCGCCGCCGAGGCGCTGATCAGCTACCAGAGGGCAGTCGTCATTGCGGTTCAGGACGTCGAGGATGCGCTCGCCGACTATACGGGCGAGAGTGGGCGCAACGCCGAGCTGCGGCGGGGGATCGGCGACGCCGAGCGGGCGACGCGACTCGCCCGCGCGACCTTCGACGCGGGCCTGAGCGACTTCCAGCCGGTTCTCGATGCCCAAGGGTCGCTGCTGAGCAGTCGCACCGCCCTCGCCCAGTCCGATGCGACGTTGCTGACTGATTTAACTAGGCTTTACAAGGCGCTGGGCGGTGGATGGCAAGATCCGGCCCCGTCGTCGCCGTAACAAAGGTCACGCTAACGTCA
>JAYTXW010000027.1:0-2150 GCA_043742745.1 Sphingomonadaceae bacterium | reverse complement strand
CCGCGCCTCGCAGTTGCGCGGGTGTAGCTCAGTTGGTTAGAGCGCTAGCCTGTCACGCCAGAGGTCGCGGGTTCGAGTCCCGTCACTCGCGCCAATTGCTGAACATCGCATTCAGTCGCGGGCGTCGAATACCCTAAATTCATAGGTGATCGACGCTTCGACCAGCATCTCCCACAGCTCCGTCGCCAGCCCATCGGGCACGCCCGCCGCCGTCGCCGCTGCGCTGGCATTGGCGATCACCGTCGCCTTGCGCGCTTCGTCGCGAACCGCACCCCGGTCGGGCTTGATCCGCGCCGCCGCCCGCATGAAGCCAAAGCGCGTGCCGAGCAGTGCGACAAGATCGCGGTCGACCGCGTCGACCCCGGCGCGAACCTCCGCCATTGTCGTGCAGGCATCGGGAGCGATCATTTCGGCGCGCGCCACGTTCCCGTCGTCATCCACTGGAGCAGCGGCTTGAGCGGGAGCAGCCACAGGCAGCCGAGGATCAGGTACAGCGGTGCCGACGCATACCACGGCAGTTGCCCGACCGGAGCGAGCAGCCGCGAAACGAGCCCGGCATAGGCGATGAGCCCGACGACGATGGCGAGAACCCCGAAGGTTTTGCGGCTGGTGGCAGTCATCGCGGCGACATAGGCGACGCGCGCGCAAATGTCAGCCGCCGCGTCACCGTGTGAAGTCGTGCCATCCCGACGGCGTCGCCAGCGCATCGAGGCGTTCGTCCCAAGGATCGGCGGGCAAGGCGGCGACCCGCTGCATATCCCATGCGACACCGACCGCAAGGACGCGGCGCTTGGCGCGTAGCGCCGCGAGGGTCCGATCGTAGAACCCGCCGCCGTACCCGAGGCGCGTGCCACGGGAATCGACGGCTAGCAGCGGGACCAGGACGATGTCGGGGATGACAGCCGGCGCGTCCGCAGCGGGTTCGTGAATGCCGAATGCAGCGGGGCGGCAATCACTGCGGCGGACGGCGTGGAACGTCAGCGGCTGCCCGCGCACCGATCGCGGCAGCGCGAGCGGGCGGTCGAGACCCGATGGGTCGATTTCAGCCCCGACCGCGCAATAGGCGGCGACGGCACCCGGCGGCAGGTGTTGGGCGAGGATGTTGGCCAGCGCGGCCATCAGAGTCGCGCGTTCGCCAGGGTCGAGGGTCGCGACATACGCCGTGCGTGCCGCGCGTAATTCGCGGCGTAACCGTGCCTTGGTGACACTATTGTCGGCTGTGGCGGGGTCGGCGGGACCGCCATGACCGTTTGCCGGAAGATCCTCTGACGCCATTAACGTCAGGTGGGAACCATATACGTCCGGCCAGGACCGGCGCAGGGACAGCTCCCTAGGATGTGATATCGCCTCAGGGATGCTCCGTATGCTCGTATCGGGCAGTACCCGCCAGCCACCTATATAGGCGCTTTCCGCGCATTCGCCAAGCGATCTGCCAAATTGCGAACGCCTCGCAAGAAAGGCATTGCAAGCGATAATCATTCGCATTAGCAGTCACTCGACAGTCAGGGGAGACGACGAGTGATAGTGCGATTGACCATTGCCGCTGCGGTGATGCTGGCGGTGGCGACACCGGCGGCGGCGACGCCCGGGGTGGGTGATCCGATCTACGGGGCGACGGTTAAAAAGGGGTTCGGTGAAATCGAAGCACGCTACGGTCGCCTAGTCGGCGGCAGCGCGAATAGCGACGACGGATTGGTGATCGAAGGCGAGTATGGCGTGTCGAAACGCCTGTCGCTCGCCGTGCTCGTCGAGACCGGGCGGTTGGCGGGCGGCGGGCGCACGGTCGACGCGGTTGCGGTCGAGGCGGTGCGGACGCTCGGACGCTTCGCCCCGCTCAAGCTCGACACCGCCGTCTATGTCGAACTTAAACACGGTTTCCACGGCGAACCCGACGTCGTCGAGGTCAAGGGCCTGTTCGAACATAGCGCCGGACGGCTCGATGCGCGGCTCAACCTGATCGCCGAAAAGCCGTTTCGCGCTGCCCCGGTCGAATTTGGTTATGCCGCATCGGTCGATTGGGCGGTGATCGGCGACGAGTTCAAGCTCGGCGTGGCGGCGTTTGGCGATCTGGGTAATTCGACGCGCTTCGGGGGGCGGCAGGAACATTTTGTCGGTCCCGATGCCAAGATCGAGATCGAACACGTCGGCCC
>JAYTXW010000026.1:0-4222 GCA_043742745.1 Sphingomonadaceae bacterium | reverse complement strand
GAGGCTCCGGCCCACCACTTGCGGAACCCCTGAACGACGACGAGTGCGAGTGATCCGACGACAAGCACCGAGAAGAGAAGGTTGTGCGGCGCAAGGGGGCCTTCGATGAGGTGGAACCGCCACGTCAGAACAGCCGAGATCACGAGGCTTGGCACGAACCGCCACCACGATGTCTCAACAAGCTGCGTCCGCCGAAACGCTGCGAGAGGAAGCGGCGGGGCAACCGGCGGTCGGGCCGCAAGGGAGACTCCCGGCGCAGCCATGCGGCGGCTGATGCTGACCATTAGAAGCGCCACGCCAGGTACGATCGCGACAAACGGCCCGATGGAGGCAAACCAGCCGTCCGACAACACGTGCAACGCCCTCTGGGCGACGACGACGACCATCATCACGCCCACCATCGCCGCCACGCTTCGCCAGAACATTTTGCCATAGCCCGCGCGAAACGCCGCGATAAAGCCGTCGCGCTCGTCGGCACTCAGCGGCAGCGCCGGACCGGTGCCGTTGCGACGATAGACAAAATCGTCACCGTCGGGCGTGAACTGCGCCGCAAAGGCGTTATCGCCGCGATAGTCGAAGCCGCTTGCCATCCCCGCCGTTTAAACCGCAACCCCGAACAGATCGACCTCGTCGGCGTCCTCGATCGTTACGCGGACGATGTCGCCCACCGCGATCCCGCCAGCGTCGCGCAAATGGACTTCGCCGTCGATCTCGGGCGCGTCGTATTTGGACCGGCCACTCGCGCCGCCGCCCCCGCCTTCAGCAGCGTCGTCAACCGCGTCGATGATGACGTCGAGCGTCCGCCCGATCTTGGCCGCCAGCCGCGCCTCGCTGATCGCCGCCTGCGCCGCCATGAAACGGTGCCAGCGGTCGTCCTTGACGTCCTCGGGCACGGCACCGGGGAGGGCGTTTGCCGCCGCACCTGCGACCGCCTCGTACTTGAAGCACCCGGCGCGGTCGATCTGGGCGACCGCCAGCCAGTCGAGCAAGTATTTGAAATCAGCCTCGGTTTCGCCGGGAAAGCCGACGATGAAGGTCGACCGCAGCGCGAGATCGGGGACGATGGCCCGCCATTTCGCGATGCGTTCGAGAACCTTCGCCTCGTTCGCCGGCCGCGCCATCGCCTTGAGAACGCTGGGCGCGGCGTGCTGGAACGGGATGTCGAGATACGGCAGCACCAACCCCTCCGCCATCAACGGCATCAGCGCGTCGACGTGCGGATAGGGGTAGACATAATGCAGTCGGACCCACGCCCCGGTTTGACCCAGCGCCCGTGACAAGTCCGTGATATGCGCGCGGATCGGCATGTCACGGAGAACCGACACCGCGTGGCCGATATCGACGCCGTAGGCGCTCGTGTCCTGGCTGACGACGAGCAGCTCCTTGACCCCGCGCGCGACCATCAGCTCGGCCTCGCGCACCACCGCGTTCGCCGGGCGGCTGGCAAGGTCGCCGCGCAGCGACGGGATGATGCAGAATTTGCAGCGGTGGTTGCACCCCTCCGAAATCTTCAGATAGGCGAAGTGCGGCGGCGTCAGCTGCACCGGCGCAAGGTCGAGATACGGCGACGGCACGGTCGGCGCAGCCGCGTGGACCGCGCCGACGACGGCGTCGTACTGCTGCGGCCCGGTGACCGCGAGAACCTTGGGGTGCGCTCCGCGGATCATGTCGGCCTCGTGGCCCAGGCACCCGGTGACGATGACGCGCCCGTTGGCGGCGATCGCCTCGCCGATCGCCGCAAGGCTTTCCGCCTTCGCCGAATCGAGGAAGCCACACGTGTTGACCAGCACGACATCGGCCCCGGCATAGTCGGCGCTCATCCGGTACCCTTCGGCGCGGAGCTTCGACAGGATGCGTTCGGAATCGACCAGCGCCTTGGGGCAGCCGAGCGACACCATCCCGATACGCGGGCCGGGGGCGAGGGTGATGGGCATGGGCGGCGCTGTAGGGGGTTTGGGGGCCGAGGGCAAAGTGGGGCTTCTACCCCCAAAACTGTCATGCTGGCGCAGGCCAGCACCCATGGTCGTCCGGGTAACATCGCCTCGAAATTGCAAACAAAGTGTTGGTGGAACCGTGGGTGCTGGCCTTCGCCAGCATGACGGTCGTAAAAAGGCCGCCGATCGAGGACCTACCCGTACGCAACCCCGGCACCGTCTACCTGATGGCAAGCCAGCCGCGCGGCACACTGTATCTCGGCGTCACATCCGACCTGAATGGTCGCGTCTGGCAGCACCGTACCGGCGCGTTCGAAGGGTTCACCGCGCAATATGGTGTCAAACGCCTGGTCTGGTTTGAACACCACCGCGATATTGTCGAGGCCATCGCGCGGGAGAAAGCGATGAAATTCTGGCGGCGCGCGTGGAAGGTTCGCGCGATCGAGGAGCGGAACCCGCATTGGGACGACCTTGCCATCGGCCTCGGGTTCGAGCCGTTGCCGCCACGCGACCGCGCGACCCCCGGTTGAGGCTTGGGTGCTGGCCTTCGCCAGCATGACCCCCTTAAGATGTTTTCCTTCCCGTCATGCGGCAAACGCCAGCACCCATGGTTGGGCCGGTCACGCCCCTATCCGCCGCTCAACCCCGCCGGTGCAGCCGCATCCCGCGCAGTCGGGGACTTGCCCGCGCGCGCCGCCGCCGCCATAGCCGTGACCACCATGCACGACATCAAAGCCATCCGCGCCGACCCGGCGGCGTTCGACGCGGGAATGGCGCGACGGGGGGTTTCCCTACCGCTCGACAAGCTAACGACTTTTGAAAAGGAGAGCCGCCGTTGGTTGACGATAGCCCAGGAAGCCAGCGCTGAGCAGAAGGGCGTCAGCTCTTCAATTGGAAATATTAATCGGCTGATTGCTCAAAACGCGGACGCTTCGATCAACGATACTTTGCAAGAGAAACTTGCTTCGTTCACGTCCGATGCGAAACGCATCCGAGGTGAAGTCGAACACGCCGAGCGGGTTGCGTCAGAATTTACCTCGTTTCTGACACAGGAGGTCGCCACCCTCCCCAACCTGCCCGCCCCCGACGTCCCCGACGGCCTCGACGAGACCGGTAACGTCGTCATCCACACCTGTGGCACACCGCCGACGTTCGCCTTCGCGCCCAAGGAGCACGACGCCCTCGCGCTGCACTTCGGCTACGACCCCGACGCTGCCGCCGCCATCGCCGGCGCGCGCTTCGCCGTTCTGCGCGGGCCGCTTGCCCGCCTCCACCGCGCGTTGGGGCAGTTCATGCTCGATGCCAATGTCGCCGCCGGGTGGACCGAGATTGCGCCGCCGGTGCTTGTGCACGAGCGCGCGATGTTTGGCACCGGGCAACTGCCGAAGTTTGCCGACGATGCGTTTCAGACGACCGATGGCCGTTTCCTCATCCCGACCGCCGAGGTGTCGCTGACCAATTCGATCCGGGGGCGCGTTCTCGACGCCGCCGAGTTGCCGCTGCGGCTGACCGCGCTGACGCCGTGCTTCCGGTCGGAGGCCGGGTCGGCAGGACGCGATACGCGCGGCCTGATCCGCCAGCACCAGTTCGACAAGGTCGAGCTCGTCGCCATCGTCGCCGATGCCGATGCGGCGGCGGCGATGCACGAGGAGATGACGGCGCAGGCCGAAAGCATTCTCGACGCGCTCGGCCTGCCATTCCGCCGGATGCTGCTGTGCGCCGGCGACATGGGCTTCACCGCGCACAAAACTTTCGACCTCGAAGTGTGGCTGCCGGGGCAAGGCGCGTACCGCGAGATTTCGAGCATCAGCGACTGCGGCGATTTCCAGGCGCGGCGGATGGATGTCCACGAGCCCAAGGGCGGGCGCTTCAAGGTGCGCGGGCAAAAGGGGACGGCGTTCGTCCACACGCTCAACGGCTCGGCGCTCGCGGTCGGGCGGACGCTTGTGGCGGTGATCGAGAACTACCAGCGCAGCGACGGATCGGTCGCAGTGCCAGCGGTGCTGCTGCCGTATATGGGCGGGGTAAGCGAACTGGTGCCCGGGTAACTCCTCCCCCCTGCAATCCTCCCCCAGCGGGGAGGGGGGACCATCGCCCTTCTGCGATGGTGGAGGGGTGACCGGGCGGCGGCGCCCCTCGCGGTCCCCCTCCACCGCAAGTGCGGTCCCCCTCCCCCGGTGGGGGAGGATTTAGAAAGGTTATGATGCGCATTCTCCTGACCAACGACGACGGTATCGAGGCCCCCGGCATGGCGGTGCTGGCGCACATCGCCGCACAATTGTCCGACG
>JAYTXW010000025.1:0-12042 GCA_043742745.1 Sphingomonadaceae bacterium | reverse complement strand
CCGTGCGAATCGCGATCGACGCGCGGGGCGGCCTGCCGCCGATCGCGGGGCTGAGCGCGAGCGTCACGATCGATCTGCGGGACGGGAAGTGAGCGCCCTTCTTCCCCCTCCCCACTCTCCGCTGCGCGGGGGGGGAGGGGGTTAAGCCGTGGCCACCGCCGCCCTCCCATTCGCCGCCCCCGCGCGCGCAACCAACCCGCTCCTCGTGACGTGCGTCGTCATGCTGGGGACGTTCATCACCGTGCTCGATTCGACGATCGCCAATGTCGCGCTGCCGCACATGGCGGCGAGCCTTGGCGCGGCGTCGGATACGGTGACGTGGGTGCTGACGTCGTACATCGTCGCCGCCGCGATCGCGACGCCGCTGACGGCGTGGCTGGGCGGCAAGGTCGGGCGGAAGCGGTTGTTTGTTTTCGCCATTGCTGGCTTCACCGGCGCGTCGATGCTGTGCGGCTTTGCCCAGTCGCTCGATCAAATGGTCTTCTTCCGCCTCCTTCAGGGCGCATCGGGAGCCTTTCTTATCCCCCTCGGCCAAGCGTTTCTGCTCGACGCCTATCCGAAGGAGAAGGTCGGGCAGGCGATGGCGTTGTGGGGCGTCGGCATCATGGTCGGGCCGGTAATGGGGCCGGTTCTCGGCGGCTGGCTGACCGATAATTTCGAGTGGCGCTGGGTATTTTTCGTCAACCTGCCGTTCGGGCTGCTGGCGATGTTCGGCGCGCTGACCGTCCTGCCGACAACGGTCGACGTCCGGCGGCGGTTCGATGCATTCGGCTTTGTCGCGCTCGGCGTCGCGCTCGGCGCGTTTCAGCTCATGCTCGACCGCGGCCAACAGCTCGACTGGTTCGCCTCGCGCGAGGTCATTCTCGAAGCGGCGACGGCGATCGGCGGCCTCTGGGTATTTGGCGTCCATATCGCGACGGCGCGCGAGCCGATCCTGCCGCTCGCGCTGCTCCGCGACCGCAATATCGTGACGGGGTTCGCCTTCATCTTCCTCGTCGGGATGCTTCAGGTCGCCACGAGCGCGCTCCTCCCGCCGATGCTCGAGCAGCTCTACGGCTACCCTGTCGTCACCGCCGGGTTGACGATGGCCCCGCGCGGGATCGGAACGATGGCCGGGATGTTGATCGTGGGACGGCTGATCGGCAAGGCCGACGCGCGTGCGATGATGCTGTTCGGGATGATCCTGGTCGCCGGGTCGATGTTTGCCATGACCGGGTTTTCGCCAGTGATGGGGAGCGGGCCGTTCCTGTGGACCGGCTTGATCCAGGGGTTCGGCATCGGCTTCCTGTTCGTGCCGCTCAACACGCTGGCGTTCGCCACCGTCGCGCCGATGCTGCGGACCGAGGCGTCGAGCTTCTATAGCCTGTTACGCAATCTGGGCGGCGCGGTCGGGGTCAGCCTGTCGGTCGGGATCATCGCGCGGCAATCACAGATCGCCCATGCCGACCTCGGCAGCGCGGTCAGCCCATTCACCGTGCCGGGGGCCGACCCGAATATCGCCCGCGCGCTCGGCGCGACCGGCGATACCGTCGTCGCGCTGCTCGACCGCGCGGTCAACGCGCAGGCGGCGATGATCGCCTATCTCGACGACTTCACGCTCATGATGTGGATGGCGATGGTCGCCACGCCGCTAATCCTGCTCCTCCGCCCGCCCCCGACGGTCGTCGTCGACCCGGCGCACGCCGTGATGGAATAAAGCGGATCGTTTCGTGTCCGGCAGGCGTTGGGGCGGCGTGATCTTTTGTCACGAGGATTTTTCGATGAACAAGTTCGTCCTTGCCGCCACCGCCGCGGTCCTTGCTGTCGCCACGGCGATGCCCGCCGTGGCGGCGGTCAACGCCCGCCAGATCGACCAGCGCCGATCGATCGACGCTGGCGTCCGCAGCGGTAAGCTGACCGCGCACGAGGCGCGCGTCCTGCGCCAGGAGCAGAACCTGATAACCCGCGCCAAGCTCCACGCCAAAGCGCGCAAGGGTGGCACGTTGAACGACGCTGATCAGAGCCGCGTCCACGACATGCAGGATGCCGCCGCCGCCCACATCGACCGGTTGAAGCATAACCACCGCCGCGGCCACAACCAGCGGGTTCTCGGCGCGAAGGTGTTCTAAAACCCGCTGAGGAATGCGGCGACGTTGGCCCCGAGTTCGGCGGTCGCATAGCCGCCTTCCATGACGATCAGCGTCGGGCGGCCCAGCCCGGCGATCCGCGCGGCGACGGCGGGATAATCCGCCGTCGCCAGCGCAAACCCCGAAATCGGATCGGCGGCGAACGTGTCCGCCCCGAACGATACGATCAGGACGTCGGGCGCGAACTCGCGCAGCGCCGCCAGCGCAGTATCGAGAGCGGCAAGATACGGACCGATCGCCGTCCCCTGCGGCAGCGGCAGGTTGAGCGTCGCCCCTTCTGCCCCAACGCCGCCGGTTTCGTCGGCATGGCCCCAGTAAAACGGATAGTCGGTCGCCGGGTCGGCGTGAAGCGAAGCGTAGAACACGCTGGCGTCATCCCAAAAAATATCCTGCGTCCCGTTGCCGTGATGATAATCGACGTCGAGAATCGCGACGTTGCGACGTCCCCCCTCTTGGGCGGCGCGAGCCGCGACCGCCGCATTGTTGAGGTAGCAATAGCCGCCGAAATAATCGGCCCCCGCGTGGTGTCCGGGTGGGCGGCACAGGGCGAAGGCATGGTCGCCCGCCAGAACCACATCGAGCGCGGTCAGCGCCGTCTGCGCCCCCCAATAGGCTGCATCCCACGTTCCGCTCGCCACTGGCGTCGCCGCGTCGAAACTATACCGCCCGAGGAGTGCGTCGATCCGGGCGAGCGTGACCGGGCGGCGTCCGACGACCGGCCAGACATAGGGGATCGCATCGCCGTCGCGCCCCGCCGCGCGCCACAGGCGATGGGCGTCGCGGAGGAAATCGAGATAGTCGGGCGTGTGGACGGCGAGCAGCGGCGCAAGGCCGTAGTCGGTCGCCGCCAGCAAAGCCGGGAGCGCGGCGACGATCGACGTGGCCCGCATCGGCGTTTCGGCGTGGGCGATCCAGCCGCCATTGTGCAGCTCACGCGCCGGGGCGTGGGCGAGTTCGCGGGGGGAGAAGAAGGCGCGCATCGGCTCCCACTAGCGCACCCCGCCCCACCCCGTCATCCCGGCAAACGCCGGGATGACGGGGTGGGAAAGGTTCGCCGCGATGACGCGATTTTAGCGCGAACCCGGCAGCATCGCCGCATCGAGATCGAGCTTGTCTGCCGGAATGACCTCGGCCTTGACCCCCGCGGCGGCCAGCGCCGGGACAAACAGCTTGGCATCGCCGACGATGATCGTGCTTGCCGCCGCCGGATCGAACAGCGACGCCGCGACTTGTGCCACGGCGGCGGGCGTGACCGCATCGACCTTGGCCGACCAGGCCGCGAGTTCGCTCAGCGGCACGCGGTTCGTCGCCAGCCCCGCCAGCCGCCCGGCAAGGCCCGCCACCGTTTCGACCGACTGGCCGAAGCCGCCGGTCAGGATCGCCTTGCTCACAGCGAGTTCGGTCCCTGCGACGGGTGTAGTGGCGAGGTGCTTTAATTCGGCAGCGACTAGTGCGGCGGCTTCGAGAGCGGTCGCGTTCTTCGTCGCCGTCGCTGCCGTCAACGAGCCGATGCCGAGGCGCGCGTCGAGGCCGCTGTTCGCGCCATAGGCCAGCCCGCGCTTGACCCGGATTTCGCGGTTGAGGCGCGAACTGAACCCGCCGCCGAGCGCGGTGTTGGCGACGATCGCCGGATAGTAGCTCGGGTCGCTGCGTGCGAGTCCGGGGCG
This sequence comes from Sphingomonadaceae bacterium, assembly GCA_043742745.1. Lineage (GTDB taxonomy): Bacteria > Pseudomonadota > Alphaproteobacteria > Sphingomonadales > Sphingomonadaceae > Polymorphobacter_B. The sequence continues at coordinate 8,249 of JAYTXW010000025.1, read as the reverse complement.
CGCAACGACGACCGACGCCTGCGCTGCGCCCGGCAAGTCGACGACGATCGTGCGCGGGGCGGGATACGCCGCGGCTGCGGACGCGGGCGGGAGTGAAACGGGGGCTCCGCGCCAATCGCCGAATGCTTTGGTCGCCAACGCGACTGCCGTCTCAAGGTCGATATCGCCGGTGAAGATCAGTGTCGATCCGCTCGGGCTGGCGCCGGTGCGATAGGCGTCGTCGATATTGGCGCGCGTGACGGCCTTAAGCGATTTGGCCGTCCCGCCCGCGATGTGGCCGTAGGTCGTGTTCCCGAACACCGCCTTCGTTGCCGACATCCGCGCGATCGCCCGTGGGTCGGTCATCGCGATGCCCGCGTCGTCGATCGCCTGCGTCCGCGCGCGCTCGATTTCATCGGCCGCGAATTTGGGATGACGGGCGACGTCGGCGAGGACCGCGAGCGCCGGAGCGATGCGGTCGGTCTTGACTGTTGTTGAAATCGTCGTCCCGTCCCATCCGGCCCCGGCGGCGATACTGCCGCCCAGCGCCTCGATTTCGTGGGCGATCTGCGTCGCGGTGCGGGTCGCGGTGCCCTTGGTCAGCAGCGTCGCCATCAGCTCAGCGGTCCCGCCCTTGCCCGCCGGATCGGTGCTCGCGCCCGCGCCGGTGACAAGGACGGTGGCGATCAGCGGCACATCGTGGCGGCTGGCGACGGCGACGCGCAGCCCGTTGGGCAACGTCGCCTCACGAACGACCGGCACCGGCACCGGCACCAGCGGCGCCGGCAGCGGCGGCGCAACGCGCGCGTCGGCCGCAGCAGCCGTAACGATCGGCACGCCGGTTGGGACCGCGAGCGGGGCGACCTGCACCGTCGCCGCGACCGTCAGCGGCGCATCGAGTTTCGCTCCGGTCACAACCGGTAGGTAACGGATCGCGGTGCTTGCTTCGTCGCGCAGATACTGGCGGGCAACGCGCTGGATGTCGGCGGGGGTGACGGCGACGACATCTGCGACATCGCGGTCGGCGGCGGCAGCGTCACCCTCGACCACGATCGCCTGAGCGACGACGAGCGCGCGCCCCAGCGGCGTCTCGCGGCCCTTGATAACACCGGTCAGGACGCGGTTCTTGGCAATGTCGAGCTCGGCGGCGGTGACGGGGGCGTCGCCCAGGCGGGCAACCTCACGCCGCAGCGCTACCTCGCCGTCGGCGACCGACTTGCCGCCTGCAAGAATGGCATAGGCGACGAAGGTGCCGATATCGCGATGGTCGTCGAGGTTGCTCCCGGCGCTCGACGCAAGCTGGTCGCGGTAGACCATTGTTTCGTACAGCCGCGACGATTCCCCGCCCGACAGAACGGCGTCGAGGACGGTTAGCGCCGCGTCGTCGCGCGAGCGCGCCGAGGGGATGTGCCAGCTGATCGCGACCGCCGGGAGCGGCGTGTTCGCGGCGTGGACGGTGACGCTCGTCGCCTTGGTACGCGGCGGCTCGACGGCGGCGACGCGCGGGATGACGCGGTTAGGCGTGGCGATCGGGGCGAAATATGTGTCGACCCAGCGGTCGACCTGCACGGGATCGAAGTTGCCCGCCACCACCAGCACGGCATTGTCGGGGCGGTAGTAGGTTGCGTGGAAGGCGCGAATATCGCCGAGCGTCGCGGCGTCGAGGTCGGCGACCGACCCGATCGGCGAGCGGGCATAGGGGTGGACGGTATAGCTGACCGCCGGGAGATAGACCTGGAAAAGCTTGCCGTACGGACGCGCCTCGCCCTGCCGGAGTTCTTCTTCGACGACGTGGCGTTCGTCGTCGAACACCTTTTGATCGACGACAAGCGATCCCATCCGCTCGGCTTCGGCGAACAGCAGCGGCTCGAGGTGGTTGGCGGGGACGACCTCGTGATATTCGGTGAAGTCGTCGTGGGTCGAGGCGTTGTTGTTGCCGCCGACATCCTCGGTCAACCGGTCGAACTGTTCGGGAACAAGGTTGCGCGTCGATTTGAACATCAGATGTTCGAACATATGCGCAAAGCCCGAGCGCCCGGCGGGGTCGTTCTTGCCGCCGACGTCGTAGATGACTTCGATCGCGACGTTCGCCGTCGATCGGTCGGGCATCGCGACGACGCGCAGGCCGTTGGCGAGCGTCCGCTGGGTGAAGGTGAGTGGTTTGACGGCGGGCGGTTTGACGGCGGACGGGGTCGCGGGGGCGGCGAGCGCCGTGCCGCTTAGCAGCGCGGCGATCAGAGGGGCAACTGCTGCAATCCGCATCGGGGAAGTGTCCTTGGCGTCGGGAGTATTACGACGACCCTAGCCGCGCTCGCCGCCGCCGTCATCGTCCGATGCGCGCGACACGACCGCGCTTTAATCGAACAGGCTTGAGACCGAGCTTTCCTCGCTCGTTCGCCGCATCGCCTCGGCGAGCAGCGGCGCGATGGTGATGATGCGGATCTTCTTCGCGTCGCGCACCACGCTGAGCGGGGCGATCGAATCAGTAATGACGAGCTCGGTCAGCTCCGAAGCCTCGACCCGCGCGACGGCGCCGCCCGACAGGACGCCGTGGGTGATATATGCCGTCACGCTCGTCGCACCCGACTGCATCAGCGCGGCGGCGGCGTTGCACAGGGTGCCGCCCGAATCGATGATGTCGTCGACCAGAACACACGCGCGCCCGGTGACGTCGCCGATGATATTCATCACCTCGGACTCGCCCGGGTTTTCGCGGCGCTTGTCGACGATCGCGAGCGGGGCATTGCCCAACCGCTTGGCGAGCGCTCGCGCCCGCAACACGCCGCCGACGTCGGGCGAGACGACGGTCAGGTTGGTCTTGGGCAGGCGCGCATTGATGTCGGCGTGCATCACCGGCGCAGCGAACAGGTTGTCGGTCGGGATGTCGAAAAAGCCCTGGATCTGGCCCGCGTGGAGGTCGACCGACAGGACGCGGTCGGCCCCGGCCTTCGTGATGAGGTTGGCCACGAGCTTGGCCGAGATCGGCGTTCGCGGTCCCGCCTTCCGGTCCTGGCGGGCGTAGCCGAAATAGGGGATGACCGCCGTGATCCGCTTGGCCGACGCGCGGCGCAGCGCATCGATGCAGATCAGCAGCTCCATCAGGTTGTCGTTCGCCGGGGCGCTCGTCGACTGGACAACGAAGACATCTTCGCCGCGGACGTTCTCGTGGATTTCGACAAACACTTCCTCGTCGGCGAAGCGGCGGACGCTCGCGGCGGTCAACGACAGGTCGAGATACGCTGCGATGGCGGCGGCGAGTTCGGGATTGCTGTTCCCCGACAGGATCTTCATGGCGCGGCGTTCCCCGGTGAAGCGCGGGTCTTAGCGGCACGGTGGAGCGGCGGCAACATAGGGCGACCGCAGGTCCTGTCGGTCACGCGAGCGCGATCAGCGAGAGGTTGCGGCCGTAGTCGGGTTCGCCCGCGTGGACGCTTCGGCGGTAGCTGAAATAGTCATTCGTGTACGTGTCGCGCCCGAGGCATTCGACGCGCGTCACCCCGGCGGCGGCGAGCTGCGCGGCGACGAAGCCTGCGAGGTCGAAGTGCGCGTGCCCCGCTCGCCCGGCGCGGAAGAAGCGCACGAACGCCGGGTCGACGGCGACGAACGGCGTGATATAGCCGTCTTGGACTTCGTAGCTGGCCTGGGCGATGCATGGGCCGATCGCGGCGACGATGCGGTCGCGGCGCGCGCCGAGCGCCTCCATTGCGGCGATCGTCGCCGGGAGGACACCGTATAGCGCCCCCTTCCACCCGGCGTGCGCCGCGCCGACGACGCCCGCGCCGACATCGGCGAACAGCACCGGCGCGCAATCGGCGGCGAGAACGCCGAGGACGATGTCGCGGCGGTTGGTGACGACGCCGTCGGCGCGCGGGCGTTCGATCCCGACGCTATGCGGTTCGGCGACGACGACGGTCGCGCTATGAATCTGATGGAGGGTGACAAGTCCCGCCCCTTGGGCGACCGCCGCTGCGGCGCGGGCACGATTTTCGGCGACGGCGGCAGGGTCGTCGCTCGACCCGAGCCCGGTATTGAGTGATGCAAAGATCCCCGCCGACACGCCCCCCGCACGCCCGCAGAAACCGTGGCGGGTGCCAGCAAGGACGGTGGCGGTGGCGGCGGGCAGCGTCATGCGTCGAGCGCGCGGCGGCAGATGATGTCGTCGTCGGGGTGGTCGCCGACCCAGAACGTATACGGCATGACCTCGACGAACCCGGCGCGCGCATAGAAACGCCGGGCGCGCGGGTTGTCGACGTACACCGACAGCCACAGGTCGGCGGCTCCCTGCCCGCGCGCCGCGCCGATCGCCCAGTCGAGGAGCGCACCGGCAACACCGCTGCCGTGCCACGCGGGGTCGACGTAGAGCTGGTAAAGCTGGACCCCGGCGCGACCGTGGCGCTCGACATCGAACGTCATCGGCCCGACCCGCGCGTACCCGACCGCTGCCCCGTCGACCTCGGCAAGGCGGACGGTGGCGTCAGTGGCGATCGCCGTCGCCCAGCGTTCCGGCGTATGGTGTTCGAGGAAAATCGCGAGGTTCGCCGCCGAATAGAGATGGCCAAACGTCGCGACGAACGTCCGCGCGCCGATCACGGCGAGTGCGGCGGCATCGGCGACGGTCGCGTCGCGATAGGTGACGCTCATGCGAACCCCGGCGGCGCAGTGCCGCCCGCCGTCAGCGCCATGACCTTGAACAATCGTCCCATCGCCGCGTCTCCCGTCAGTCGCGCCACCGCCGCATCGATTCCCGCCGCTTGCGCGTCGGTCGCGCGCGCCTTGAGCGACGCGGCGCGTGCACCGATACCGACCGCGCGCAGGAATACGCCCTGCCCCACCGGCCCCCACGCCGTCACGCCTGCCGCGACGGCGAGCGCGGTAAAATCGACATGGGCGGTGAGGTCGGCTCCACCCGGGTCGTCGAGCAGGTCGGCGCGGGCATGGCCGCGCACCGCCTGCATGGTATCGCCAACGAGCGGTCCGACATGGCCATAGTCGATCAGCAACGCAGCCCCGCCGTGGTCGCGCACGCGCGCGCCGATCTCGGCGGCGATGGCGGTGGCGGTTGGGCAGACCTCGACGACGCTGCCGACCGGCGCGGCGGCGAGCGCGGGCGGGATCAGCGGTGTCGCATCGTCTGTCCCGGCGGCAAGAGCCAGTCCGGTGGCGGTCGCGACGACCATCCGCTCGCGCCAGCCCGCAGGCGTATGGTCGAACTGGCGGACGGGGAGCGCGTCGAAGAATTCGTTGGCGACGATGAACGGAGCCGCGTCGTCGGCGACCGCGTCGAGCGAATCGTAATGCCCCGCCCCGGGATTGCTCCGCGCCTGCGCCGCGCGGAGGACCGGGCTGGTTTCGACGAAGATGATCTCCGGCTGCCACCCCGCCGCCGCGAAGCTGCGCCGCATATCGGCCATCATCGTCCCGCGCCCCGGCCCGAGTTCGACGACGATCGACCGCGCGGGCGACCCCGCCGCGACCCAGCGATCGGCGAGCCACGCGCCGACAAGCTCGCCGAAAGTCTGGCTGATTTCTGGTGCGGTGACAAAATCACCCCCCGCCCCGAACGGATCGCGCGACGCATAATAGGCCGCGTTCGCCCGTGCCATATACGTCGCGACGGTTGTTGGCGCGGCGGCGATCTCGGCGCGGAGCCGTTCGCCGAAGGTCACGCGGCGAGCGCGACGGCACCGCGCCGCTGGCTCGCCACGATCAGCCACAGCCCGATCACGACCATCGGCACGCACAGCCACTGCCCCATCGTCAGCCCGAACGTGAGATAGCCGACCTGAACATCGGGTTCGCGGAAGAACTCGATGCCGAAGCGGATCACGCCGAAGCCGAATGTGGCAACGCCGATCAGCAGCCCCGAAAACGCCCGCGCCCGCGTCCGCCAGAACATCAGGTTGAGGATGACGAACAGCAGCACGCCTTCGCCAGCGAATTCGAACAACTGGCTCGGGTAGCGCGGCTCGACGCCTGCTCCCGGGAAGATCACCCCCCAATTCGAGCCGGTGACGCGCCCCCAAAGCTCGCCATTGACGAAATTCGCCAGCCGCCCCAGCCCCTGCCCGATCGCCGAGACGCACGCGACATAGTCGCAGATGCGTAGGCCATTGAGGCCGTTGGCGCGGGCGAACAGGAGGATCGCGGTGACAAAGCCGATCAGCCCGCCATGGAACGACATCCCGCCCTCCCAGAGCCGCAGGATCGCGAGCGGATCATGGGCGAAGCGGACGAAATCATAGAACAGGACATAGCCGACCCGCCCGCCGAGGATGATCCCGACGGTCGCCCAGGTGATGAAGGCGTCGGCGTCGAGCTTCGTCATCGGCGCGCCCCACGACCCGAGCATCCGGACGAGCAGCCACCAGCCGCCAAGGATGCCGCCGATATACGCGAGGCTGTACCAGCGCAGCGCGAAGCCGTGGAACTCGAACAACGTCGGTGACAGCCCAAGGCTCGTCCAGTCGAGCGCGATAATCGCGTGGCCGAGCATATTTTTACCTCTTGTGTGACGCGGCGCGCACGCACCATAGTCGGGCGAAGCGATAAGACAATTGGGAGAGCGCCGATGGCCGATCTGGAGACGTTTCGCAGCGAAACCCGCAACTGGCTTGCGGCCAACTGCCCGCCGGAAATGCGTGCGCCCATCGCTAAAGACGGCGATGTCGTCTGGGGCGGTCGCCATGCCAACCTGACCGCGCCGCAGCGGGCGTGGCTCGACGCGATGGGAGCGAAAGGCTGGACCGTCCCCGAATGGCCCACCGCATACGGCGGTGGCGGCTTGAGCAAGGACGAGGCGAAGGTGCTGGCGCAGGAAATGCGCGCAATCAAGGCGCGGTCGCCGCTCGCGTCGTTCGGCATCTGGATGCTCGGGCCGGCGCTGCTGAAGTACGGCAGCGAGGAACAGAAGCTCGAGCACCTGCCGAAGATCGCGCGCGGCGAAATCCGCTGGTGCCAGGGCTATTCGGAGCCGGGCGCGGGGTCCGACCTCGCCAGCCTGCGGACGTCGGCGGTGATCGACGGCGACGACTATATCGTCAACGGCCAGAAGGTGTGGACGAGCTATGCCGACAAGGCCGACTGGATCTTCTGCCTCGTCCGGACCGACCCGGCGGCGCCGAAGCATCTCGGCATCTCGTTCCTGCTGTTCGACATGGCGTCGCCCGGCGTGTCGACCTCGCCGATCAAGCTGATCAGCGGCTATTCACCGTTCTGCCAGACGTTCTTTGACGACGTCCGCGTGCCGCGCGCGAACCTAATGGGGACGGCGGGCAAGGGGTGGGACATCGCCAAATATCTGTTGACCCATGAGCGCGAGATGATCGGCGACCTCGACGACGGCCGCCGCTCGCTCAGCCAGATCGCGGTCAAGGCGCTGGGTGAGGCCGGCGTCGCGCCGCTGCGCTCCGACATTGTCCGCCACGAGATCAACGCGCTCGCGTTCGGGCTGACGATGGAGCGGGTCAAGGACGAGACCAAGGCGGGTCAAGGGAGCGGCGCGCTGTCGTCGATGCTCAAATATTACGGGACCGAGCTGAACAAGCAGCGGCAGGAATTGCTGATGTCGGTGTCGGGGAGCGACGGGCTGGCGTGGGCGGGGACGGGTGAGATGGACCTGTCGCGCCACTGGCTCCGCAGCCGGGCCAACTCGATCGAAGGCGGGACGAGCGAGGTCCAGCTCAACATCATCGCGAAGCGGGTGTTGCAGCTGCCGGGCGCATAGGGGCAAACCCGCCGGCACGTGACATGAATTGGGGAGTGACGACTTGGCATTAGTCCTGACCGACGACCAGACGATGGTTCGCGATTCCGCCGATGGCTTTTTCGCCACCGAGGCCCCCGTTGCCGAGCTGCGGCGGCTGCGCGACACCGACGACGCGACCGGCTTCGACCGTGGGCTGTGGGCCAAGATGGCGGAGATGGGGTTCGCGGGCGTTCTCGTTCCCGAGGCGCACGGCGGGGCCGGATTTGGCTATGTCGCCGCCGGGCTGGTTTCGGAAGCGATCGGGCGCAACCTGTCGCTGTCCCCGCTTCTATCGACCGCCATCCTCGCGGCGACCGCACTCGTTCGCGGCGGCAGCCCCGAGCAGCAGGCGCAGTATCTGCCGCAGATCGCGAGCGGCGAGCGACTGTTCGCGCTCGCCGCCGACGAGGCCGCGCGCCACGCGCCGCACCATGTCACGACCCGCGCCGAAGCGTCGGGGAATGGCTTCAAGCTGAATGGCACCAAGGCGTTCGTCCTCGACGGCCATGTCGCCGACACGTTGATC
>JAYTXW010000024.1:0-4106 GCA_043742745.1 Sphingomonadaceae bacterium | reverse complement strand
TCCTGCTCGGCCTTGCGTCGTCGGGAGCGCATTCGAACGGCTATTCACTGATCCGCAAGCTCGTCGAACGGAGCGGCGCGCGGCTCGATCGCCCTGCCCAGTTCGACATCGATCGCCTACTTCGCGACATTCTGCTCGAGCCCACCCGGATTTACGTCAAAGCGCTGCTCCCGCACCTGCGGGCCGGAGACACCCACGCCCTTGCCCATATCACTGGCGGCGGGCTGCTCGAAAACGTGCCCCGCATTCTCCCCGCTGGGTGCCACGCAACGATCGACGCCGCCGCATGGCCGCTGCCACCGCTGTTCGGCTGGCTCCAGGCGCAGGGGCGCATCGAACCCGGCGAACTGGCGCGAACGTTCAACTGCGGCATCGGCATGGTCCTCGCCGTCGCCGCCGATCAGGTTACAATACTCAGCTCAGCACTGAGTGATAGCGGTGAAGCCGTTCACATCATTGGTCGGATCGATGCCGGCGAACGCGGCTGCACCGTCTACGGCGCCGACGAAATATGGAGCGCACGCGGGGCATGGGCGGCGACGCACCGTGTCTAAGGCGCGCCTGGGTATCCTGATTTCGGGTACCGGCAGCAACATGGCGGCGCTGCTCTATGCGTCGCGGCTGCCCGATGCGCCGTTCGAGGTCGTCCTCGTCGCGTCGAACAACCCTAGCGCGCCAGGGTTGGCGCTTGCTGCTGCTGAAGGCGTACCGGTGTTCGCCCACGACCATCGTGGCCTGTCTCGGGCTGATTTCGACGCGGTCATCGACGCCGCCTTGCGCCATGCCGACGTTACCCACGTCGCACTCGCCGGTTATATGCGACTGTTGTCCGATGATTTCATCGCTGGCTGGGCCGGGCGGATGGTCAATATCCACCCATCGCTTCTGCCCGCCCACAAGGGAACCCGCGTGCACGAAGGCGTTCTGGCGGCGGGCGACGCCGTCACTGGGGCGACTGTCCACCTCGTCACTCCCGACCTCGACGGCGGGCCCATCCTCGGCCAAGTTTGTGTCGCGGTGGTCGCCGGGGACACGCCCGCCACCCTCGCCGCGCGTGTTCTGCACGCCGAACATCAGTTGTACCCGCGTGTCGTTGCCGATCTCGTCGCCCGCGACAGTCAGCCCGAGACGCTCCTCGTCCGCGTCCGCGCACTGGCACTAGGCCTACCCGAGGCCGAGGAGAAACTCAGCCACGGCGCCCCCGGATTCTTCGTGCGCGGCGGCAAGTTCTTCGCCTATTTCAGCGCCAACCACCACGGCGACGGCGTCGTCGCACTTTTGGTCAAGGCGAGCGGCGTCGAGGAACAGTCAAGCCTGATCGAGCGCGACGCCGACCTTTACTTTCGCCCCGCTTATTTCGGGCCGGCGGGATGGATCGGCATCCGCCTCGATACCGGCGACATCGACTGGAGCCACATCGACGACTGGCTGACGCGAAGCTGGCGAGCGAGCGCGCCAAAACGGCTGGCGATGCTGCCGTTTTAACGTCGATCTTTAAGGATCCGCTAGCCGACGATCTCGGTCTCGGCGAAGAAGTAAGCGATCTCGGTGGCGGCGTTTTCGGCGCTGTCGGAGCCGTGAACGGTGTTCGCCTCGATCGATTCGGCATGGACCTTGCGGATCGTGCCGTAAGCGGCGTTCGCCGGGTTGGTTGCGCCCATAATATCGCGATGCGCCAGAACGGCGTTCTCACCCTCGAGCACCTGAACAACGACGGGGCCGGAGATCATGAACGCGACGAGGTCATTGAAGAAGCCGCGCTCGCGGTGGACGGCGTAGAAGCCCTCGGCCTGCGCGCGCGTCAAATGGAGGCGCTTCTGCGCGACGATGCGCAGACCGCTCGCCTCGATCATTGCGTTGACGGCACCGGTCAGGTTCCGCCGCGTCGCGTCAGGCTTCAGGATCGAAAAAGTACGTTCGGTGGCCATGGGGTCTCCGGGACATCAAGCTGGAAGGGGAAAACGCCGCCGCTCTATCGACGCCGCTCACGAAAGGCAAGTTATCCTGCCTTTTCCTACCCGCGCCGTCACGCAGCCTTTTCCCAACGCCCGCCGTCGCCCTCGCGCCAATAGGCCGGCGTCACGCCGTCACGGTCCTTGAGCGCACGCCAGTGGCCACGGGCGCGGTCGAGCGCGGCAGCATCGCCCCCGTCGAACAGATAAAGCACGCGCTGATAATGGGTCGGATCGCCGGGCAGCACCCCATCGACGACGGCGATCAGCTCGGCGGCGTTTGCATCGGTCGGCTCGGTCGTCAGCAGGATCGGCTGGTTGGCGGCAAACGGCCCGTCGACCGCGTGCGGCAGAAACGACGCAGAGTCATAAGTCCATAGTGCGGTATCAAGACGGGCGAGCAGGTCGACGTCGCTCGACCGGATCACCGTGCGGAAACCTGCCGCAAACGCCCTGTCGAGCAGGCGCGGCAGAACTGCATCGAGCGGGCGGGCGGCAAGCTGATAGAAGTTGATGTCGGTCAAGCGTCAATCCTCGCTTGCCCGGGGAAGCGTCATGCCTCGAAATTATCCGCGACGAAGCGTTCGAGCAGGCGGACACCGTATCCCGTCGCGCCCTTCGCCCATAGCGGGCCGTCCTTCGCCGCCCACACTACACCGGCGATGTCGAGGTGGGCCCATTTGACCCCGGGCTTGATGAAGCGGGCGATGAACTGGGCTGCGGTGATCGACCCGCCTTCGCGCGGACCGACATTCTTCATATCCGCAATCGGCGAATCGATCAATTTGTCATAGGCTTCACCCATCGGCATCCGCCACAGCTTGTCGCCGGTGGCTTCCCCTGCGGCACTCAACTGCGCCGCGAGCGCGTCGTCGTTAGCGAACATCCCGCCCGCTTCGTGGCCGAGGCTGACGATCATCGCCCCCGTCAGCGTCGCGAGATCGACGATCACATTCGGCTTGAATTGCTCCTGCGCCCACCACAGCACGTCGCACAACACGAGCCGTCCTTCGGCGTCGGTATTGATCACTTCGATCGTTTGCCCCGACATTGATGTCACGACATCGCCGGGGCGCTGCGCTTTGCCATCGGGCATATTCTCGACCAACCCGCAGACGCCGATGACATTGACCTTCGCCTTCCGCGCGGCGAGCGCGTGGAGGGCACCGGCGACTGCTCCCGCACCGCCCATATCCCACTTCATATCCTCCATCCCCGGCGGGGGCTTCAGCGAGATGCCGCCGGTGTCGAACGTCACGCCCTTGCCGACGAGAACGACCGGCGTTGCGTCGCCGCCGCCGTTCCACCGCATCGTCAGCACCTGCGCCTCGCGCTCCGACCCCTGGCTGACGCCGAGGAGCGCGCCCATGCCGAGCACGGTCATCTCCGCTTCGCCGAGCACTTCGATAATCATCCCCTCCGGCGCCGCGGCGCGGACCCGGGCGACGAAACTTTCGGGGTAGATGATGTTCGCCGGCTCCGAGACGAGGTCGCGGGTCAGCGCCACACCAGCAGCGATCGCCGCAAGGCCAGGCTCGGCGGCATCGGCCCCGACAATGGTCAGCGCCGTCAGCGTCGGCTTCTGCGCCGCCTTCATCGTTGTCCGGTATTTGTCGAACCGGTAGGCGCGCAGCGTCGCGCCATGCGCCAGTCGCGCAGCGGCGTTGGCGAGCGGCAGGGCGATGCCGTCGACTCCGGTCATGTCGACCGTCACGTCGGTCGCGCCGCTGGTAATGAGCCTGGCCGCGATGCCCCCGCCGATTTTCTCGAACACCGCCGCATCCGCCTTTTCAGCGGCACCAAGGCCGACAACAAGAATGCGCCCGGCACCGCTTGCCGTGGGGGCGAGCACCTCGACGACGCTGGCCGCGTCGCCCTCGAAACGCACCGCCGCGAGCGCGCGTGCCAGCTGACCGCCGGTGGCCGTGTCGAGCGCCATCGCGGCCCCGACCAGCCCGGCCGTCTTGGCCGCGAAGACAACAAGCGCCCCGGGAGTGTGGGGAACGGACACGGCATAGCGGATATGCATGGGAACTCCTTGAAACGCGCTGACGGTCTAACGCCGTCCCCCCGCCCGCGCAAACACGTCCGCCGCCTTGCGACACCGCCACCCCCGCCGTAAGGATCAAACGACCGCGCAAGCGGCCCCGTTTT